>WBUH01000015.1 GCA_008933805.1 Bacteroidota bacterium | reverse complement strand
GTGGGAAAGGGGGAGGATTTTAATGCTGGTCAAAGAGTGTAATTTGCATACTATGGCCGATGTTCATACACCCGAACAAAGAAGTTATAATATGTCAAGAGTGAGGTCAAAAGACACAAAACCAGAACTCTTGGTTCGTAAGTTTCTTTTTTCACACGGTTTCAGGTATAAGTTGCATGATAAAAAGCTTCCGGGCAAGCCAGATATAGTATTACCTAAATATAAAACGGTTATATTCATTAACGGTTGTTTTTGGCATGGACATAAGGGCTGTAAACGCTCCGTACTTCCTAAAACCCGTACAGAATGGTGGTTAGCAAAAATTGCTCGAAACAAAGAGTTAGACAAAATTAATAGTATCCAATTACAAAAGATTGGATGGCGAATTTTCACTATATTTGAGTGTGAGTTAAACCAAACAGTACAGGAAAATACTTTAGAAACTCTTTTGTCAAACGTAAAAGCAAGCCATGATGATTAATACTATCGAAACTATAGAAGATGTAAGACTATTTGCAGAACAATTACTACAGGAAGGAGTGAATTTTCATCCCGATGAGGATTTTAGAAATTACATAAATAGATCGACCAAGTTACCAACTTATACCAATGAGGAAGCCATTATGAGAAACAGCTTAATGGAGAAATGTTTTGAAGTCTGTGAGCATGAAGGTGAGGATATTTATGAAATTATGGGAGACGTATTGTTTGCAAATATTGGAATAGAAAAAGAGTAATCTTGTCGTTCAGTTTTAGACCTGAGTTTTGAAGCCGTTTAAGATGTCTTATATTGCATGTTTTTAATTGAATTTGAAAATGGGTCACGAAGGGAACCTGAAAGCTATAGATTTCTTTTGCGGCGGGGGCGGAATGAGTTATGGAATGCAGGAAGCGGGCATAAAAGTTTTATGCGGAATTGATTATGATGCAAACTGCAAAGAGACCTATGAGGCTAATATAAAAGGCGCAGAGTTTATTCTTGCCAACGTATTTGAGCTAGGAGAAAATGAACTTCAAGAAAAACTATCACTGAAGAAAAATGATGATGAACTTATCTTAATCGGTTGTAGCCCTTGCCAGTTTTGGAGCATCATTAACACGGATAAGAAAAAATCCAAGGAGTCTAAAAATTTACTAAAAGAATTTAGGCGTTTCGTAGAATACTTTAATCCAGGTTATGTAGTAGTTGAAAATGTACCAGGAGTTCTAAGAAAAAAAAGAGCCAGTGGTTTGGAAAGCTTCGTAAAATGGTTAGATTTGAACGGTTATAAGGTTCATTTTGATGTCCACGAAGTGAGCGAATATGGGGTTCCACAACACAGAAAAAGGTTTACATTAGTAGCTAATAGAGTATCTTCACGAGAAATAATTCCTGTTCCGATAAAAGGTGAAAAAATAACGGTTAGGGATGTTATTGGTGAACATAACGGATTCCCCAAAGTTTGTCACGGTCATAAAGATCATTCTCCGTTTTTACACACTGTTGCGGGATTAAAAAAAATAAATGAAGATAGACTTGCAGTTACCCCGAAAAACGGGGGAACGAGATTAGCGTATGTTGATGACGAAAAACTAGCTCCAAAATGCCATAAAGGAGAAGTTAAGTCTTTTAAAGATGTTTACGGGAGAATGTGGTGGGATAAACCTTCACCGACAATAACAACTAAATTTTTTAGTTTTTCTAATGGACGATTTGGACATCCTGAGGAAGACAGAGCTATTTCATTAAGGGAAGGAGCCGTTCTTCAATCTTTTCCGGTAACGTATAAATTTAAAGGTACTAGCATAGCAAATATTGCTCGGATAATTGGAAACGCAGTACCGCCAAAATATGCTTCAGCCATAGGGCAAGCAATAAATAGAAATCACGTGGAATGGCACAGTTCAAAACAAGAGCAAGAGCATTAGATTTATTAGGACGACAGCAAATAGCAGGAATACCTACTGCTATTAATGAGCTTATAAAGAATGCTCACGATGCTTACGCTGATAAATTTGATATTGACTTTTTACGAAAGGACAACCTTCTAATTTTGAGGGATGATGGGCTGGGTATGACCAAAGAGGAATTTGAAACTCGATGGTTAACCATTGGAACAGAGAGTAAATTTGTTAATTCCAAGACAGCCTTACCCCCGATTGATGATTCTAAACCAGTTCGTCCAATTATGGGCGAAAAAGGTATTGGTAGACTTGCAATTGCTTCAATCGGCAAGCAAGTTTTAATTATTACAAAAGCAAGGAATAGAGGGCAGTTACATAAAATTGTTGTAATCTTAATTAACTGGCAAATATTTGAACTACCAGGGATTAATTTGGAGGACATAACAATTCCAATTAAGGAATTTGACAAATTGCCTAATGAGGCTGAAATAGAAGAGATAAAGAAAGAATTACTTGATTCCTTAGAAGGCCTTTTAGATAGGGCTATTATTTCAGGGAGAGATTTCTCCGAAATATCTTATACTATTAGTTCCCTAAAATTAAACCCTAATACATTAAATAGACAACTTGTTGCAGAATTTAATATTGAGGAGCCTGAAAACGGGGGTACTTTTTTTTACATATCACCAGTGAGTGAAAATTTGTTATTCGATATTGAGGGCAATAAAGATTCTAAAGATGCCAGCAAAATAGAAAAAATGTTAATCGGGTTTCATAATACGATGACACCAGGCCATCCTAAACCTATTATTGATATTAATTTTAGAGACTATAAAGGCAGTGATAGTTCGTATGTTAACTTGATAGATAAGGAGCAATTTTTTACACCAGAAGAATTTGAATTAGCAGACCACCACTTTAAAGGTGTGTTTGATGAGTATGGTCAATTCAAAGGGGATATTCAAATATATCGGGAAAAAAAATACGAGCATATTGTCAACTGGACAGGTAGTAACTTTAATCTAACTGATTGCGGAAGTTTTGAGATAAATCTTGCGTATATTCAGGGTCAACTTAAAGATTCAGTGGTCGATATAGAGAACTGGAATAGGTTAACTGCCAAAGCTGATAAATTCGGCGGCTTATATATTTATAAGGATAATATACGTGTTTTACCTTACGGGGATTCCGACTATGATTTTTTGGATATAGAGAAGAATCGTTCAAAAAGAGCTTCAACATACTTTTTTTCGTATAGAAGAATGTTTGGGACGATAAGCATAACACATCTAGGAAATTCAAAATTAATTGAAAAGGCCGGGCGGGAAGGTTTTATTGAAAATAGAGCTTATCGACAGCTTCAAGCGATACTCAAAAACTTTTTTATTCAATTAGCCGCAGATTTTTTTGATGATAAAGGTAAAACTCCTCAGTCAGAATTTTATAAAGAGAAAAAGGAAGAAAGAAACAGCCTCTATTTGGCACTTGAAAGGAGAGATAAATTAGCTAAAGGAAAAAAAGAAAATTTTTTAAAAGATATAGATATCTTTTTTAAACAGTTGAATGAAGGAAAATTTGAAGTAGATATTAATAATATAATTAATCATGCTAAGGACGAACTTAACTCTGTATTGTTTATAAAAGACTTGGATCAGGCAAGTCAAAAAATAATAGATACTGAATTTGAAACAAGACAAAAACTAGCTGATTATAAGCGAAAAATTTCTGTTCCAACCCCCAAAGGGTTCAGCATATCAAAGAGTGCCAGAATTGATTTCGATAGCTATCTTTCCGAGTATAGAATATTGGAAGAGACATTGTTTAAAAATGCTGTATCAGAAATTGATAATTTTATCTCCGATTACAGTTCGCGACTGAACATTGAGATAAGCAAAAGAAAACGGCTAGAGCAGGCTGTACAGTTTATATCATCCGAGGCACTTAAAATAAATACCAAGAAGAAAATCGAAACAAATGAGATTGTCTCGGACGTTTCAAAGAAAATAAAGGAAGTAACTAATCAATTGATGCTAGATTTAGATTTTCAAATACGTTCAGTCAAAGATAAGTTTAAAAATCTAAGCGTCAATGAAGTAGACGATTATGATCTTGTTGCAGAGAGGCAGAAGATGGAGAGTGAGATAGAAATGATTAGTGAAAGGAATACTCATGTAATGGATAGGATTATCCGGCAATTTGAAAGTTTTTATCTTGATAAAGATGACGATGGCAATATTATAACCAATGATCAAATTTCAGATGCCTTAGCTGAAGAATTAGATGAGTTAAGGGAGCGAGTACAAGCGGATGTGGAATTAAGTCAACTTGGTTTAGCTGTTGGGATACTGCATCATGAATTTAGTAGCACGGTAAAATCGATTCGAAGTAGTATTAAAGATTTGAAAGCCTGGTCTGATGTTAATAATCAGTTAGAAGGAGTTTACAAAAATATAAAAATAAACTTCGAACACTTAGATGGTTATTTGAACCTTTTTACTCCTTTAAACCGTCGGCTTAATAGAAAACGAGAAGATATCGGATTATTAGAAATAAAAACCTTTTTAATTGATTTATTTAAGTCGAGAATGGAGCGCCATAATATTCAATTTAAGCATACAAAAGGCTTTGCTTCACACAAAATCTATGGATTTAGGTCAACTTTTTACCCGGTATTCGTAAATTTAATAGATAACGCTATTTATTGGTTGAATCAAAGCAATGCTGAGGAGAAGGTTATTAGACTTCATGCTGATGATACAGGGGTATATGTTTCAAACAATGGAATCGAGATACAACCTCAAGATAAAAGCAGGATTTTTATAATGGGGTTTTCACGTAAGTCGCAAGGAAGAGGGATGGGATTGAGCATAAGTCAGGAGGTTTTGAATGCAGAAAATTATATCCTATCTGTTGTATCCCCTAAAGAGGGTAGTACAGTTAGTTTTAAAATCGAAAGAATCCAAGCAGAAAATGATGAGTAATACCACTTTTTTTGAAAAATCTAAAGAGATTGCAAATGACTTTATTCAAAGTATCGTGTTTTTGGATGATAAAGCTTATAGAAATAGTGATAACGAAAATACAGCTCACGATTTCGACGCTTTAAAAATATCCAAGATCTTTGCTAAAGAGAATAAAATATGTGCTGTGTATAGGCCTGAATCGGAAAAAGATATAGAAGATTTTAAATCGATTGCAGACAAAGCAGACTGCGTAATTTTAGATTGGCAAATTGATATCAAACAAGAAATACTTAAGGGGTCAGAAGAGGATGATGCGCCTTATGATGATTATAGAGGCCTATATACTAAAGAGATAATAAAATCAATTTTATTTGATGAAGGACAGCAAAAAGACTCGCTAAAGATTATAATTATCTATACAGGGGACTATACGCTATTAGAGGATATATCAACAAGTATTTATAGTGATGTTTTTAGTTCATCTAGTGAGTATACTTTGAATTTGAAAGACTGTTCTATACAATCGTCGCATGTTAAAGTAATAGTTAGAGCTAAAGAAGTTAAAATTGCCGCTGCTTCAAATAGGGAAAAATATGAAAATTTCATGATTAATTATGAAAGCTTACCATCCTTCATATTAGATGAATTTACTCACATGACTTCAGGATTGCTATCGAATTTTGCATTAATGTCCCTAACTACTTTACGAAAGAACTCGAGTAAAATATTAGGACTTTTTTCAAAAGAAATGGATAGTGCATATTTAAGTCATAAAGCATTGCTGCCTAGTCAGGAAGACGCTGAAGATTTGTTAATTGACCTATTTGGGGATACTATTGCTGATTTGCTTTTGTATAATAAGATCAACGAAGAGATAAGGGGATTAATTCAAGGTTGGATTGATTTAATTATTAAAATTGAGCATAAAAATGAAGTGTTTAAAAAGAAAGGTAAAGCGGATAATATTACAGTGAATTATATTAGGAATCATGCACTATTGGTTGATTTAGTTAGTTCTAAAAATAAAGATGTTGGAAAACGATATATTGATGCTTTTTCAAAAAATGCAGGGCTTTCTAAGACGAAAGCAGAAGAGTATTATGATTATATTTCAAACAACAATATTACTACTCAACTATTTTTAAACAATTCTGAAATGGGTAGCCAGCAAGGAATAGATCAACGTTTTTCAATCTTAACACACCATAAAAGCCTCTTTATTCCCAGTAATACAATTCACAAATTGACCTTAGGAACTGTTGTAAAAAGTACAGTTGTTTCAGACAAGTATTACATCTGTATTCAGCAAAGGTGTGATAGTGTTAGGATACAACAAAATACTGATAGAAAATTTTTATTCATCCCGCTTAAAATATCAGATGGAAAATTTGATATCATTACTCCTGAAGGTGTAAGGCTAAAGAAAGTTAATGATTCATTTTCTATTAGAACGATAAAGTTTGTTTGTACTAATGATTATGGAGTGATTGTGGCAGAAAAAGATGACAAGGGTAAACCTGTGTTTACCCAAAAATATACAGATGAGCAATTTGAATGGATTCTCGATTTAAAAGACTTACATGCACAGAGAATCATAATAGATTATACTACGAAGTTATCTAGAGTTGGATTAGATGAGTCAGAATGGCATAGAAAATATTTGAGTTGAAATAAGTTCTACTTAGCTTATTTCATATAGATCCTTAAAGATCTGAACTTACTTAAAAAATGATAAGATTGGTTCGATAATCTGCTTGTTCGGGCTACAAAAAATAAAACCCTTTTCTTAACCGAGAAGGGTTTTTTGTTTTAGCCCCACTACTATTTATTCTGGATCATCGTCTTTGTGTAAGCGAATAAAAATTTATATTGCTTGTCCTTTTAAATAAAGAAGTTATGAAAAAACTGGTTTACTTGTTAATGTTAGGAGGCTGCTTAACCGTACTTTTAGGTTCAACGTGGAGTGTGAAACGTAAAGACGGTACTGAGCCTGGTTATACCGGATCGCCCGGCGATAGTCTTAAAAACTGTACTGCCTGTCACGGCGGCACAGCTACACCCGTTGACGGATGGATTGTATCAAACATACCTGCATCGGGCTATATACCCGGACAACAATATACCATTACTGCTACCAATACAGAGTTTGGTGGTACAAGGTTCGGTTTTGAAGTTTCACCACAGGACATTAAGGGTAACCTTTTGGGAACTATTGTACTGACGGATACCAGCAGAACTAAACTGGTAGGAGATAAAAAATACATTACCTATACATCAAACGGTGTTGACGGACAAGACTCCAACTCATGGACGTTTGATTGGGTTGCCCCCCAAGCGGGTACAGGGGATGTTGTTTTTTACGGCGCTTTTAACTCAAACTTCGACGGTCACAAAGGTGACGACCACACTTACCTTTCTACGTTAAGAGTAAAGGAAGTAGGAACTGCATCGTTGCCTAAACAACCTGCCATTGTTACTGATGTTTCTGCCTATCCCAATCCTGCCCGCGATTTTATCGACGTAAGCTTTACTCCGGTAACGGGTAACGTAATAACGGTTGATATTACAGATTTAAATGGCAAACAAGTAGCTGTAGTTAACCCTGATAAGCAAACAGGCGCTACTATAAAAAGGATTAACCTTACATCGCTATCTGCTGGTAATTATCTGGTGCGTTTTAGGGCCGAAGGTCAAACGCAGACCCAAAAGATTACCGTTGTTAAATAATTAGTTACTGCAAACAGTATAATTAGCCCCTTTTCTCAACAGAAAAGGGGCTTTTGTTTATTAAACGCGCATCAACTGCTCTTCATTTGTTCAATAGCAGCCATCCTTCAGGAGTTACCCCCATAATCTCTGTAGCTACACCCAATGTTTGATAGGTATCAAAAAACACCATGTGGGCTATCGGGTGGTTTACTTCGCTAATAACAACATACCCTTGGGCTTTTAATTCATTCACTATCTTTTCAAGACCGCTGATGGGTAATCTAAAAGCCATGTGCTGTGTGCCGCCCATGGGATATTTAACAAGGTAATCCTGAAACATACTTTGGCCTGATAAAGGCTGCACAAGCTCAATAAAGGTACCTCCGTTAAACGTTTGGGTAGTTAGCCATTCACCGGGAACCAATTGGCCGTGGTAATTCATGTTTATTTCTTCAGCATTAACATGCATGGGCGGCGGGAATCCTTCAATACCTAACGTGCTCGAAAGAAACTTAGCCGCTGCTTGTATGTCTGGCACCACCCAGCCTATTTGAGCAAGTTCAAGCCCATCAATGGTGCTGTTAATTGTATTCATGTTTGTTGTTTTATTAGTAAACAAATCTACGACGGACAAGGGGCCCTTTTCGGGTCATTAGCGGCAAGATGAGGGGCTGTTTGCGACTAATACAAACGAGGCTATTGTCTAACCTGTTTTGGCGGCATTCCGAATTTCTTTTTGAAAGCAGAGCTAAAATGTTGCAGCGAAGAATAACCCAGTTCAAACGCCAACTCTGTAGGCGATTTACTGCCCTCAAGCAAATGAATTTTGGCAGTTTCTAACCGGTGGTTAGACAAGTATTGAAACACACTTTGATTAAACGTTTCCCTAAATCCCTTTTTCAGTTTAAATTCATTAATACCGGCAATGTGTGATAGCTCAGCCAGCGACGGGGGCACTTCTATGTTTTTTAAAAGATAATCGCGTGCAAAAATAATACGTTCATAATCGTATTCCGTCTTTATCACCCTAACTGTTGTTTGCTGCGAGCGTTTATACGATGCCGCTTGCAACACCAGCAGTTCAATCACTTTTGAGTATAAAAACATAGGTTTTAACTCATCACCATACGGGCAGTAAATGATTTGGTTGATACAGTTCTGTATTTCAAAATCAACAGGCAGGTTTATAGCTGAAAAGACAGCAGGCTCGCCCTTAACCACCGTATCCGCAAAATGTTTCAATTCACCACCCACATTGCTCGATACTCTTGAAAAAGCACTCTTAGATAACTGAACCATAAACGACCTCATTCTCAATTCGTCTACTTTCAGCTGGCCTTTGGCCTCACTACTGTAAATTATATTATGCTGATTGCTGTATAACTCGATGGATATTATATCACTGATATCTGCAATAGACATCTTCCCCTGCAAGTTAAAATACAAGGTTATCATTTCGGCATCGCCGTTCCAATCTAATAGCGCGGGCTTATTAAATTTTGCTTCGGTATAAGAAATACATATTCCGTCAATATTCCACTGAGTAGTTTGTGTATTGCCAAAAGAAAACTCTACGTTGTAGGTGTTTGTTTGATAGCCGCTTACAGCAAAGTCGTTTTCAGTAAAATTCTGTGCAACCAGTAATTTTCCGTCATCCGCATTTTTCAGAAAAAACGACATTACTCCGTTTTATATAAGTTTTCATCCGTCATGTGTAAGCCTTCACCCATTGGGCCTCAGTAGTTTTGCATTACCAAATTCAAAGAAATGGTAACGGTAGAAGTTTTCAAAACAAATATAAACAAAATCAAAGATGCTAAGCTGGTAGCCAAAGTGCTAGCTAATGTGCTGCCAACCTGCAAAATAAACTTTGATTTAGAAGACTGTGACCGCATTTTGAGAATTGAGGTCGTTAAAGGACAGATAAATTGCCGACAGGTGATTACCTTAGTGCAAAAAAACGGGTTTACCTGTGAAGTACTGTCCTGATAACGAATAATTATATGGTAAGTTTTAAAAAATTACGACAAATGATCGACGTAAAAGGAAACGAAAAAATTATTACGAAAGAGCTCCAGGTGAGTTCTTTTATCAGGCTCCACGTTGCTGTTAACGGCACTACTGAATTAATACAATCCGACGAAGAAAAAGTGATTGTAGAGGCAGATGAAAATCTGATGGAGTTTATTGAAGCAGGAAATGCAGGACGAAGCCTGTATGTATCTACCGAAAACAAGCTGCGCAAGCCTGTTTTTACTAAATGCCACATAAAAATATACCTGCGTCAGGTTGATGTTTTGTATGTGCGTTCTAACCACGGGGATGTAGTTTGCCCAAGCACCATTACCCTTTCAAATCCGCTTGACATAAGGGTGCAAAGTGTGGGAAACACCTCGCTGGCCTTTGATGCTCCTGCCATTAAAGTAATTCACCAAGGCACCGGTAACATTTCGCTGAAAGGCAAAACCGTGAAGCTGGAAATGAAGAATCAAGGCGTTGGTACTATTTCGGCAAAAGAAATGATTGCTGATGAGGTAACATTTAAGAACATGGGCACAGGTGATGTGGAATTGTTTGCCGACAAAGAAATCAGTATTAGCAATTATGGCACCGGCACTATTTTATACAGTGGCAACGGTGTGCTGAAAGATGTAAGACAATACGGGGCCGGACAAGTGAAACACGTTAAGTAATTAGTTATCTGCTACAAAACCACCCGCAGCGCGGGTGGTTTTTATATTAATCCTCAATAGCTTCAATACCCTGTTCCTTAAGACGTTCAAGCCCTTCTTTCATGGCGTTAATTTGCTCTATCGGGTGGCCACTCCAAACAGTAACTTCACCAATCACCTTAAACGGATACTTTGATCGGTACGATTTTGTGGGGTTTCCGGGAAATTTTTTGTCGGTTAAATTAGGGTCGTCCTCAATTGCTCCGGTAGGTTCCACAAGATAAATCCTTTCCTTGCCCTCGCCCAAAGCAAGTTCAGCACCCCAAATTGCCGCATCCAAAGTGGCCGTTAAATAGATAAACTTTGCCTTATTATTTTGCCCATAATTTGAGTTAACTCCTGTCTCAATCAAATCACCAATTGCAAGATTTGCTTTGGTGCCATGAAAATAGGTTTGCACAAAAGGGCTGTGTACGTTGTTTGCTGGTTCAGTGCTATTCATTATTCAAAGGTTTAGTAATGGTTTCCTTGGTTTGGTTCATCAATTCAATACTTCTTTCCAAAAAAGATTCAATCACCGCAAGTTCACTTTCTGTATAACTTGCTATCAGCTTCTCGGTCTCTAATTGAAACGCTGTGTAAAAAGGTGCCAATAGGTCCGTAATCTTATCCTTGTTAGCCACCACAATAACTTTTCGCCTATCACTTTTATCAAAGCTGCGTTTCACCAGTTTCTTTTTTTCAAACCTGTCAATCAAACCTGTTACTGCCCCCGTGGTTAGTCCTGTTAAAGCAGCAAGTTCCCCCGCGGTTAAACTCTCTTTTTGTAAAAAGAAGCCCAAGTACTTGTGGTCGGTACCGGTGAACCCTGCTTTTTTAGAAACCGCCTCGTGTAACTGTAAGGAAGTATAGGCGTATAACTGACTGATTTTTCTAACTTCTATAACGGTGTTGTTATGCATATAAAATCTTAGATAAAAAGTGTCTTAGCTACAAAGATAAATAAATGTCCGTTACTTAGTAAAGAAATTGAAATAAGAAGGGATTTTAGTTAGAGAATAATACATTAGCAGTCTGACATTAAACAGTGACGGAGAATAAACCATGAGAATTGCAATAACAGGTGCGCATAAAGTAGGGAAAACAACATTAGCCGAGGCGTTACAAGAGCATTTGCCTGATTACGAGCACAGGGCGGAGCCTTATTACGAGTTGGAGGAACTGGGATACGAGTTTTCTGAAAGACCGACCGTGGATGACTTTATTGAGCAATTGGAGTATTCCATTAAGCAGCTTGGTACAAATGCAACTAATGTAGTTTTTGACAGGTGCCCGATAGATTTCTTAGCCTACATAAATGCTATTGACAGCAGAATAAATACTCAGTCGTATTATGAACGTGTTGAAGAAATAATGGCCAGTATAAACCTTCTCATTTTTGTTCCGATAGAAGAGCCCGACTTAATAGTATATAAGGATACTGATTTACCTGAACTCCGTTACCGGGTGAATGAAACTATTACCGAATGGGTGGGTGATTTTGGGGTAGAGGTATTAACTGTTAGCGGTGCTTTACACAATCGTTTGGCTCAAGTACTTGACAAAGTAAAACAAAGCTGAGCTCATACACATTGAAACCTCAAATACTATTGTTCACAGGCGTTGCAAAGAGTATAGAGCCCCCTTCAACTGAACTTACATAACAGAATAGGATAGGCAAAAGGGATTGCTTTGTGCTTGTTTTGGCGGTTTAATTTCGTTATCATTGAATATCTATTAATGTATTGTTTGTGACTTGAGAAAAGAAGTCATGAATGTAAAAACGCGTGGCCATGGTAACTACTACATGCATAATTGCCGATGCAGATAAGGGCTTTAGACAGTTGTTGAAACTACAGTTGAAAAAAGCCGACCCGACTATAAGCATAGCAGGGGAAGCAGAAGATGCGCAAACAGCAGGCATACAAATTGATGCCATTACTCCCGAAATTGTTTTTATGGATGCCAATTTGCCGCCAACTGACGTATTTAGCGTATTAGAAGCGTGCGAACACAAAAAATTTAAGCTAATAGTGCTTTCTGATGGTGAACAGCATGCCCTAAAGGCATTAAAAGCCAATGCAGTTGATTATTTATTGAAACCTTTGCGCCGCGCTGATTTAGAAGTAGCACTATATAAGGCACGTGCAGGCATGGGCAGGCAACCCGTGACCGTTGCAAACATGGCAGGTGTAGCACCCTCTGTGGAGGCACGAATTCCGATTTGGACAGGCACCTCTTACGAAATGGTAGATGCAGATACAATTGTGTACTGTAAAGCCAATAATAACTACACTGAGATATTATTGCTCGACAGACGCAAGTTCCTGCTATCTAAAACGTTGAAGTTCTACGAAAACCTACTGAAAGACCATCCGTTTTGCCGCATTCATCAAAGTTATTTAGTAAACACTGTATATATAAAGTCAGTGGAACGGGGACGTAAAAGCCACATCACCCTTAAAGACAACACCCGCCTTGAAATTGCACAAGCCCGCAAAGACAAAACTTTCAGGTTTTTGGGTCTTATGTAGTTAAATACTAATCCAAACATCGCAAATACTAACTCGCCGATTTTTATATACAAAAGGGGCGGTACTTTAGTTGCACATTCAATTGTTGCATTTCTAACCAATTATCTATCATGAAAAAACCCATTTACTTTCTTGCAAGAGTGTGGATTTTTCTGCTGTTTTCACTGCCGCTGGCAGTAAATGCAGAGCGACTGGCTCCGCCCGGTTCAGAAACTCCACCCGCTGCCGCGCCAATGCCTGCGGCAGGATTTACCTTTATTACTAACGGAAGCTGCGCCCCTGTGGTGGTGCAGTATTTTAGCCAATTGGCCGGGCCCAGTTACAACTGGACTTTTGGCGACGGTGGCACCAGCACCGATTGTAACCCCGTACACACCTATACTACTCCGGGTGTTTATACGGTTACTTTAGTGGCTACGGGCGGCACCTACACTACTACTATTACGGTAGGGGCTACTCCCGTTGTAAACTTGTTGACTAATGATTTTGCTTGCCAAAACGAGTTAACAACCTACAACATCTCTACAACCATACCTCCTGCATCATACAGTTGGTCGGCTCAAGGAGGCACTACCAGTAACCCTAACCCTACTTCGGTAGATGTTACATGGACTAATTATGGTGTTAACTATCTTAACTACACCATTACCACCGCTGACGGTTGTACAAAAACCTTCACCTTTAAAATTAAGGTGATTCCTCCTCCTTCTATCAATCTACCCTGCTGTAAAAGGGGCAAAGCCGGAACATCAGATCCTACACAAGGACATGAAGGTGTGCCCGGCGGTGGTGCGCCTTGCGGCGTTTGTGCCGGAAGCTACGATTGTTACCAAGGTACTATCGACGCCCAATTTGGTGTTGCAGCCGACTATACTTGGAACTGGACTGTAACTAACGGCACTATTGTTTCTATTAGCCCTGATTCTACCAAAGTATGCGTAGTATGGGGTACTTCAGGCGTTGGTACTATTACCATCGAAATTACTCATAAAATATACGGCTGTAAAAACATACAAGAGTGTGAGTTGACGATTAACCCCGGAACAACTCCCGCATTTACCATTGATGGAAACTGTATCAGCTCTCCCGTAAACTTTAATGCAAGCGGAACTACTCCACTAAGCAGTGTTGATTCATATTTTTGGGAGTTTGGTGACGGATATACCGAAACCACTTCATTACCAACTGCGTCACACCAATATGCTTTCACCGGCACTTACACTGCCACTCTTACTATTACTACTCACGAAGGTTGTGAATACAAAGTAAGCCACACCTTTACCATTGTTTCAGGCACAAAACCTGAAATTGAATGCCCCGGAACTATTTGCGAAGGTAGCCGCCAGTGCTACAGTACCGCCAGTATAGGCGGAGCAACCTATGTATGGAACATTGTTGGCGATGATCCGTCTCTACGCGTAATCACAGGAAATAAAGTTTGTGTTACTTGGGGTTCAGGCCCTGTGGGTACCGTAAGCGTTACTGTATTAGGCGGCGGATATACTTGTACCAATACCGCTACCGAAGTTGTGCCTATTATCAGCACAAACATTCCTATTACCGGTCCGGATATAATATGCTCAGGAGCCGGCTACATGGAATACTCAACTGTTAACTATGCAGGTGCATGCTATAGCTGGCTGGTGAACGGTGTTCTTCAATCATCTACTTCTAACCAATTATGGGTAAACACATCTGCTTACTCAGGCACTATTAAAGTTGAAGTTTATGTAAAACATGAACTTACCTGCTGCGAGGGCAAAGGATTGAAAGAAACCAAAATATTGCCCCAATACACCATGGCACCATACAGTGGTACTGAGTGTATAGGCAGCACGCGTACTTATTATTTGATTTTCCCTGCCGGAGCTCCATCAACCGATGTTTCTTGGAGTGTTGTAGGCGGAACCATTACTGCTTACGATGCGTACTCGGTAACTATTGATTGGGACCAAGTGGGTACCGGAAGCATTACTGCCGGTAACAACACCCCTAATGAATATTGTAACGACGGCAGCAACAGCACATGGAACGTAAACGTGGTTGCTAAAGCCACCGGCGATGATATAAGCGGCCCTGCATTGGTTTGCGGCGGCGCAACTGAAACCTATTACCATGCTTACCAAGCTCCAACAGGTTCGGCAAGCGTTTCAGTATCACCGGCAGGTCCAGTAGTTTCAGCGGGTACTTACTCGTCAAGCATTACATTCCCTGCTGTAGGCTCACCAACTACTTATACAGTATCGGTAACTTATAATCATAATTCGCTATCAAACTGTGGTACTACCAAAACGTATGATGTTACGGTAATACCTAATACAGTACCAACCTTTACCATACCCCCGGGTAATGTGTGCGAAGGTGATATTGTTACATATACAGCATCAATGGCCGACCCATCATATTATGAGTGGGAAGTTATTGGCGGAAGTATTATTTCTGAGTCTTTTGCATCGGGTGTGTTAACCTTGCAAATACAGTGGAACAGCACAGTAAACAGTAGCATTACTGTGAGAAACGTAGCCTGCGATACTGAAAACACTCAAGTAATACCCGTAAACGGTAAGCCTGTTGTTATTATTACTCCCGGCCCTATAAGCTGTAGCAGTACCGGCATTACTCTAAATGTAGCTCCTATTTGGACCAGCTATACTTGGACTCCTGCATTGCCAAGCACTCCCACAGTAACCGTTACATCGCCCGGTATGTATAGCGTAGAGGTTAGCAATGGCGTATGTAAAAACACCGGTAGCATAAACGTTCCGTTTATCACCCCTACCCCTCCTGTAATCAACTCGTTCACCACCACGTTGCAAAACGATTTCTGCCCCAAATACTACACCGTATGTCCCAATATCACTGTTGGTTCGGGGGCGATTTCTTCGTACAGCTGGACATTTACAGGAACTAACATTACTACTTCAAACGCACCTTGCCCCACCTTCCAAGTTCCGGCAAGCTTCACCCCTGTAACTGTTAACTGGTCGCTAACTGTAACCGATATTTACGGCTGTACCCACAGCAGAAGCGGTTCATTAACCGACAGTTGCCAACGCGATACCGGTTGCTCAACCTTTGTGGCTACTTTCTCAGCAACGTATAATCCATGTACTGAGCAGTTTACTACAGTAGGCACCAACATCCTTAGCATATTCTGGGATTTTGGCGACGGCTCAACCGGAAACGGTATGAACCCTGTACATAGCTACGGCAGTCCTTGCAGCAAAAATGTAATTGCCTATGTGAAGGATATTAACGGTTGTATGAAACCTTTCCCCTTCACCATCAACATTCCTTATGTTATAAATAGCCCGACAATTTCTGTAAACAATACACCTTGTAGTGGTACTACCTCTATTACCGCTTCGGGCATTAGTGTGTGTACAGGCAGTGGCTTAACTCCAACGTATACTTGGACGATAACACCGGCAGGCAGCGGTACCCCTGTGATTTCAGGATTGGTTACCTCAGCTACTCTTAACGTTACTACCTTAGGTTTGGCAAACGGTAATTACAATGCTCAAGTGGTTATGGTGGTTGCAGGCTGTACCGCAACTGCAAACAACAACTTTAATATTGGCGGTTTAATTGCCGACTTTGTAAGTTGCGGCGGTTGTGCAGGTTCGCCCATCACCTTCGGAGACCAATCATTGCAATACCAAGCACCCATTATCCAATGGCAATGGTCGGTTATTGGTCCTCCTAACTACAACTCGTTCTTGCAAAACCCAACCATCGATTTCACCACTCCCGGTTCTTATACTTTAACACTTACCGTTACTGATAATAACTTGTGTACCGATAACCATACCGTTACTATCAATGTGTTACCGCCGTTCAATCCGGGTAATATTGCCGTTAACGGTACATCAACCCCTTCAGGAACAGAGCTTGAAATTTGCCCTGAAACCCCTATAACGTTAGATGCTCCTTTTAACCCAACATACACTTATCAGTGGTCAACCGGTGCAACCACCAGCTCAATTAATGCTACTGAGCAAGGCGAGTACTTTGTAACCGTATTTAATACCAGTGGATGTGCTACCAAAATCGGCCCCATCATTATTAAATACAGACCCGCAGCAGAAGCCATTATTTTGGCTACTGCAGATGAGTGTGCAAACAGGTTGCTAAGGGCCTTTACAGGTGTAGGCTATAGCTATAGCTGGTCATACCCTCCCGGTGGTACTTCAACTCAATCATTCATCAACTTAACCACAAGCGGCACAGTTACATTAACGGTAACTAACTTGTTTGGTTGCACATCAACTGTTTCTCAGTTTATGAATGTTGACCCAACTCCATCAGTAAGCATATCGGCTGCTCCGGCACTATTCTGCCCCGGCACTACAGTAACGCTTACTGCATCAGTTACAGGCGGCACAAGTCCGTTTATGTCTACCCTATGGAGTAACGGAGCAGGAACACCTTCTATCTCTGTAGCATCTCCCGGTTTATATACCTATTACGTAAAAGATGCTAACGGATGCAAAGCAGAAGGTTCGTTGAACCTAACCACCGATATGCCGACAGGACTTGATAAACTTCCTTACGGTTGTTACGATGTATGCGGTCCTGTTTCATTCTGCGCAGGCACTATTCCTTCAGGATGGAAAGGCCAATGGACTCTGAACGGCAGCAACTACGGCCCTGTAATACCTACAAATGGTAACATTGCCACTACGTTCAACAGCCCCGGTACTTATGTATTGAATTACATCCCTGTTAACCCTGCAACCCATTGTAGTGCAGTTTCAAAACCAATTACAATCAATTTCATTTCACTACCTGCATTTACAATAACCTCATCAGGTCCTGCACAATTGTGTATAGGTGCCGGAGGCAGTGTATTGCTAACGGTTACTCCTCAATCAACCGAGTATAACTACGAGTGGTTCTTAAACGGCGTTTCAGTAGGCTTTGGCTATACTTACAACGCAACCGCTCCCGGATCTTATACCGTTGAAATCAGCAAAAACGAATGCTGTATTAAAACCGTTGGTATTGATGTAACTGAGATTAACTGCTGCTTCGAAAACCCCGGTGTTGAGTTTACTCCAATCACTACACCTTATACCGTTAACGGTAAAGAGTTCTGGTTTAACAAGTACTATATCGACGCTCCTATTTTTGTACCAAGCGGTGCAATTCTTGACCTTACCAACGTTGATTGCGTGTTTGGTCCTAACGGAGAAATTATAGTACAAAACCGTGGTTTCTTGCGTTGCAACAACTCAGTATTGCGTCCTTGTGAAAAAGATGACATTTGGAAAGGTGTTACGTTTACCGGTCCTGAAGCTTCAGGCTGGATAAATACCACAACCATCAAAAATGCCATCGTTGCAGTAAACATCAGAAGCAACGAAACAGGTGTACGTTTAACTGATAACTCGTTTATCAAGTGCCAAACATCAGTACGTCTTGAAAAATCACGCAGGCAGCAATCAATCAGCGGTAACACGTTTGAAATTGACGAGAGCCGTTTGGATTACCCATCTACACCTAATGAATATTGGGCAATATGGATGCGTGATGTTGAAATGCAAGGCTTAATAGCCCAAAACCAATTCAGGCACGTACAGCCCCGCAAAACCAGCAATATTTACTACGGTATCTATTCAGCCCTTTCAAGCTTCACAGCGTCAGAAAACCAATTTAACGACATGTACAGGGCGGTAGATGTTACTACCAACACCAACGTGGTAGCATTGGAAGAAAACGTAGTGAAACTGAACCAAATGAAGGAAACCTACGACTTGTACCAAATACGTCTTACTGATTGCCACAACCCCGTTTTGGTGTATCAAAACCAATTGTATAACGGTATTGGCGATAGGTCTACAGCAGGCGGTATTTATTGCGAAAAAACTACCCGTACACACATTAAAGACAACTCGTTCGACGGGTTCTTAATTGGTGTATATGGTTTATATACCAACGAACTTCATTTGAACCAAAATACGCTTACCAACAACACAGGCATAGGTTTGTGCGTACAAAGCACCGAACGCTCAATAATATCGTGTAACGATATTAACTCAATGGCTACCAACCGTAATCAATTTGGCGGCGGTCCATTGTGGGGTATTGCTGATTTGGACGGTAACGGTAGTTCAAGCATCTATACCAACTGTATTAAAAACATGAACACGGCTATTTATCTAAGGGCTAATGAAAACTACAACTTGCCCGAACTGATAAATAACTACATGTATAACTACAGAGACAACGGTATATACAACGAGAACTATGTAGGCACTATTGGTAACCCCGGCGGTCCATTGGCAGCAGGGCGTAACACCTTTATGAGCAACAACGGAAATGCCGGTACTACTATCGATATCAACTCTGTATTTACGTTTATTAATGAGGGAGGTAACTTTGGTATCTTGCTTACTAATAACGTAGGCGCTACCACCGGCCCTGATGAGTATTACTCAACAGCAGCTTGCGGCCAGCAAATACAACAGTCATACCCACGCAACCAATTGGATAAGTATAACATTTGTGATATTTACTACTTGGAGCAATGGGCGTTTAGAGATGCCGATGGCAAGTATGTGCTTAAACAAACTGCTCAAGAAATTACCCAAGCGGTGGTTAACGAGCACTTGAAAGAAGGCAAACAAGAAATACTTGGTATGATAACCGCACAAATGTTAACCGGCGAAGAACCGGCTAAACGTGCAGCACAAGCGGTACTTGCAAGCAATATGGATAAAAACACAATGGCAACTGTGCTGGTGCTTAATGCTGTAAGCAACGGCAATACACAGCTTGCTGCTGATTTGCTTGCATCGCAACAACTGTCAGGCATCCATGCTGATTTGCGCAGCGTACTTACTACTTATTTTGAGCTAAAAGGCAATCCTGTTCTAACCGCATCACAACGCAGCTTGATGAAAGCTATCGATGATCGCGAGAATGAATACAGCCCATTGGCAAGAGATATTGTGCAGGCCTACGAAGGTGAACACGATTACAAGTTCAAGAAATTCCCAACACCTGAGTTGAAACCTGCATCTAATGTGGTGCAACGTGCTGAAAACAACATTTCGGTATATCCCGTACCTGCAACCAAACATGTTACTCTTGAGTATAATGTGACCGATGCTAAAGTACAAGGAGTGAAAATTATGTCGGCCATTGGTGCTGAAGTGGCAAACTTCAGCTATACCCTTCAGGCCGGCACAGTTGATATTGATATATCAACCCTTGCACCCGGTGTATATAGCGTAGTGCTTGATACTGATAACAAACAATTGCCTGTTATGACAGGCCGCTTTATCAAACTGCAATAACAGTTTAGATAAGCACACTATAAAGCCGTCCCTTACAGTAAGGGGCGGCTTTTTTATTATATTGTCCCTAAGTCAACATAAAATTCATTCGCGTAAAATTGTACTATTGTATAGTTCGGGAAAAGATGACCCTAAAAAAGCACCTTCTAATCGTTTGCCTATTATTGGCTGCTACTATAACAGGCAGGGCACAAGGCTATTGGGAGAACATTGATTTATACACCACAAAAAACGGACTCACAAACAATTCTGTTCTATCCATCCTTCAAGACACCAGGGGGTTTCTTTGGTTAGGCACATACAATGGACTTTGCAGGTATGATGGTAATGAGTTTACAGGGTTTTCAGACGGGCGAGAAGAAACGCCGTTTATTAACTCAATACACGCAGTTTCACAGGATACCTCTGGAAATATTTGGGTGGTAACCCGCACCGGCATGATAGGCATGCTTGAGTACGGAACTAAGAAATGGAGTTGGAAAAACCGGGTAAAAGACGGCTTGTGTTCTATTAGTTGTGATGACTATAACAACACGTGGGTGGGTTCAATTTTCGGTAGTGTTTACAGAGTAGAGAACGGCATTGTTAAATACATCGCTAAAACGGGTAATGCCATAAAAAAAATAATCCCTATATCAGCTACCAAAGCTAAAGTAATAGCAGAGATAAGCGTTTTTATAATAGACGCGCAAACAAAAAGCATTACTAGAGAACCAATGCCCGAAGGGCTGCTCCCTGAACTGGTTTGGATTGAAATATCAGACTCAGCAACCTATTACATACTATCAAGCGGTAAGGTAGTTATACAGCAGCTAAACGGCACGCTTAAGCACTTAACGTTTAATAACGAGTTTGTTTTTAACGTATTTAAAAACACGCCGGCATTATTAAAAAACGGAAACCTGCTACTCTCTAACAATGATATGCTGGTTGAAATCAACAGGCACGGTGAAATACAAAACAAAATAACCATTGATGATGCCCCGGCCATTCTTAAGGGTAATACTGTTAATGTTGTTTTTGAAGACAACTCGGGTTTGCTTTGGATTGGCACAAATGCAGGGCTTTATAAAATTGACCGTAGGAAAATTGTTTTTAAAAAGTACACCTATAACAATTTTCAAAAGAAGCTTGAGCATAATTATGTAAGGGCCCTGCATGAAAATGGAAATGAAGTATGGATAGGTACGCGCGAGGGCGAGATTGGCAAATTTGTATTTGATACCCTTACCGGCGAAGCACTATCAAAAACATGGTACAAATCATTAACAGCAGGACAAACAACACCCGACGCTGATTACACCACAAACACAATACTTACCGATACTAAAGGAAACGTATGGGCCGGCGGCCAAGAAGGCATATATACGCTTAAAAAGGGGGATAATATATTTAAACAATTAACCTTTTTGCAAAACGGAAAGCCGACAACCATACAAGTTATATGGGGTTTGTGCCAAGTAGGCGAGAATGAAATGCTAATTGCCACTGCAAAGCAGGGTCTTTTTTCGCTGAACATGACCACCCGCGAGACAACTCCTTTTCTCTTGAAGAATGAAATTGTAAAAACACCTGTTTGGAATATATATAAGGCTGTTGACGGAACCATTTGGGTGGGCGCTGGCAATGGCTTATATGTAATAAAAAATAAAACACTGGTAGCCGCACCATCGCCATTGGCCAAACTGCTTGAAGACAAAAACGTGTGGAGCATTATTGAAGACAATGAGAATAATCTATGGTTTGGCACTTCTGAAACGGGTGTATATAAATACAACCCAAAAACAAAGGCAATAACCAACTACTCTACCCAAAACGGGTTGGCTGATAATATTGCAAGTGCCATTGTGCCCGACAAGCAAGGATATGTTTGGATTAGTACAGTAAACGGGCTTACAAAACTGGATACTAAAACAAACAAAACCATTAATTTTTGGGAAGAAGACGGGTTAATTAACAACGATTATAACTTTAAGGCAGGCATTGCCACTTCATGGGGGAAACTGTTTTTTGGAACAAAACTCGGTATTGCGGCATTTTTCTCCAACCAAGTAATAAACACCAACCAGCTTAAAGGGCCAGTAGAAATTACGGGCATACGCATTAAGGGCGAAACAAACTGGCAGCACTACCATACCGGCTCACCTATAAAGTTAACATACAACCAAAACGATATAAGCTTGCGGTTCTCAATGCTGGAGTTTAGAAAAACAGCCAGCCACCGCTACATGTTTAAGCTGGAGGGCTTTGAAGAAAACTGGCAAACCGCCTCAGCTGAAAACCCGGTGGCCGTTTATACCAACTTACCCCCGGGCGAGTACACTTTTTTGGTAAAAGCCTCAGTTGACGGGCGCACATGGGATGGACTAACCATACAACAGCAGCTTATTGTGGTGCCTGCTATATGGCAAACCCTCATTTTTTGGATAATAGTCATCGGGGTATCACTAACCACAATCATTGTGCTTACACGCCGCAGAATAAGCAGCCTGCTTGCAAAAGAACGAGAGAAGGGGCGCATACAAAAAGAAATGGCTGAGCTTGAAATGAAAGCACTGCGGGCGCAAATGAATCCCCACTTTATATTCAACTCTATAGGAGCCATACAGCATTACATGATAAAAAACGACACACAGGCTGCCAATGAATATCTTTCAAAGTTTGCCAAGCTGATGCGTTTGTTTCTTGAATCGTCGCGCAACAACTATACGGTGCTGCACAACGAAATAAATTTGCTGAACCTATACATTACACTGGAGAAATTACGTTTTGAAGAAAAGTTTGATTACGAGATAAGCGTGAGTCCCGATTTACAACCCGATACAATAAAAATACCGTCAATGCTTTTACAGCCGTTTGTTGAAAATGCTATCAACCACGGGCTGATTCATAAAGCTGAGAAAGGTAAACTTACTGTAACATTTAATCGAATAGCTGAAAAAAATCAATTGGAGTGTATCATAGATGATGATGGTGTAGGCAGGGGTAAATCATCGCAAATCAATCAGTTGAACAAAAACATGCACATTTCACAAGGCACTAAGATAGTGGGTGAACGTGTAGATACATTTATGGTGATGGACGATTTGGCAATAGATGTGCGTATAATTGATAAATTTGAAAGTAACGGCACTGCAAGCGGTACCCAGGTTAGGGTGGTAATGCAATTAATGGAAAATCACTAGGCAAGGCATGAAAGTAATAATAGTTGATGATGAACGAAAAAGCAGGGAAACTATACAAACCCTTATCGAAAATTATTGCGAGGGTGTTACTGTAGCCGGAACAGCCGAGAATATTGAACAAGCCCTGAAATGTATTGAAGCAACCACCCCTGATGTGTTACTGCTTGATATATCAATGCCCGGAGGAAGCGGTTTTGATTTGCTTAAAAGAGTGCCCAAAATAACGTTTGAGGTAATTTTTATTACCGCCTATGATGATTACGGAATACAGGCTATAAAAGCAAACGCGCTCGATTATCTTCAAAAACCGGTAAGCATAGAAGAGTTAAAACAAGCCTTAGAAAAGGCTAACACCCGCATACTTGAAAAAAATACTGCCGGCGGTATAAAATCATTAATAGACCAACTAGATACCACAAAACCCTCTAAAATGGCAAAAATTGCCGTTCCGGCCAGTGATGGGTTAGTATTTGTAGCCAAGCACGATATTATTACATTAAACGCCGAAGGCAGCTATACCACTTTGGTACTTGTAGGAGGCAAAGAGATTTTAAGCACCCGCCACCTTAAAGAATACGAAGAGAGTTTGCCCCCGGGCGATTTTATACGGGTACATCACTCACACATCATCAATCTTGAACATGTAATCCATTACCAACGTGGTGAAGGAGGTGCTGTTTCTATGACCGACGGTTCTGTTGTTATCATATCAAAACGCAAGAAAAAGGACTTTTTAGACCGTTTTACCTCGTAGCAAACCTCCCACTTATTGCCAAAAACCTCCCACTTATTACTTTTTTCGTCCACTTATTAAGCCAAGCTCCTGCAAACAATTTTTTATGCTAAACTTCGTGTAGGTAAATCATACTACGTATGTACCTAATTTTTGGTAGTTAAGTATATTTCGATTGCTAAGGGGGCGCAAGGGATTGCGCCTTTTTTGTTTTTATTACCCATCAGCACCCTTTGTAATTACTTCTAAACCTTTTCAAGTCCGCAGGTAAAAAAATCACCGCCACTTATCTCGTAAAACTACCGCGGGTTAGGCGGAGCTTTCTGTAATGCTCGCTTAAGCTGAGCTTTGAGTACATTTTATTGCATGCAAAATGTAGGCGAACCCGAAAAGCCTTTAAAAGAGTAGGAAACTAAACTAATCACACATGAAAAATTTTATTAATTGTTTTAAACAGGTAAAGGCAGCCCTATTTTTTGTGGCATTAACGTCATCGGCCTATTTTGCATCAGCACAGTACACCGTTGAGTGGACTAATCTCGTAAATGTTTCAACCTCAAGCGGTGGTACAACAATTACCAAAACAGGCGGTTTTGGGTACGAAGGGAGAGCCGTTTCCATCAATGAGCTGCCTACATGTGTTGATGGCACCATTGAGTTTACGGCAAGCAATGTTTCAACACAGTCAAGATACATTGGTTTTACAACTAACGGGGGGTCAACAACAGCTGATATTGTCCACGGTATTGTAATTAGCTATGGCTATTTTCATTTCATGCTCAACGGCACAGCTTCCCCTAGTTTCCCTGTTCCGCCTCTCTATACGCCAACAGGTATACCTGTATCAAATGGTGACCGTTTTAAAATAGAAAGAGTTGGAAATCAAGTAACCATTACAGCGCTTGACTGTATAAGCTCATGTCCCGGAGGAATTAACCAGCAATCGTATTCCATCTCTACTCCTTCAACAGTATGGAAAGTAGCCGGAGCGATGTTTAATGATGGGGATGCTATAGCTAACGTTACGGTAAACTTTGGTAAACCGGTTACTTGCAGCGTTGATTTATGGGACAGGAATAGAACTACTGGTTCGTTGTTTAATATTTATCAAAACGATAATGTTGGAATTGGAACACTATCACCCTCTGAGCGTCTTGACGTAAACGGAAAAGCAAGGGTAAGGACTTTAGACGTTGACAACACTCTTTCTAATTTGATAGTGGCTGATGCCAACGGTGTTTTAAAGAAAAAAACTGATCCTTGGACTCGCAACGCTGGAAGTGGATTCCTATATACAACTACCACCACCGATAAATTGGGAGTTGGAACAACAAGCCCTACTGAAAAACTGGATGTTGACGGAACGGCACGTTTAAGGAGTATTACTGAGGACAACACGCTTTCCAAAATGTTGGTGGCTGATGCAACAGGAGTTGTGAAATATAAAAACCTTGGCGGCTGGTTTAAACAAGGCACCAGTACCATTCCTAATGCCATTACTGATGATATTTTTACTAGTGGTAAGGTAAAAATTGAAAAGCAACTTGAGGTTTCATCTACATTCAGTCTTTGGGGTACAGGAATCGGCGGGGCTACTTATGACCGATTTGTTTTGTATGCCGATGCTACAAATGGGTTACTCTTCGAAGCTCCAAGGTTATCTGACTACAATAGTGCTGCAAGAACTACAATAACTTTTGGCTGGCGCGGAGGAACAACTGCAATGAGTATGGTGCCAAGTGGCTCTTCAGCTGCTTTTATTGGTATTGGTACTGCTACACCCGCTGAAAAGCTGCACGTAACTTCAGGAAACATAGCTACTACAACAGGTAATTTTATCGATAAAGATTTAGTCGGTGGGGGTACCACAGGAGCAAGTGTTGATAATACAGGGTCAATAATTCGCACTCCATCTGATTTACGATTGAAAGAAAACATTGTTACTATCGAAAACAATCTGGACAAAATATTAAAACTACGTCCGGTAGTTTATAACTATATAGACAGGGATAAATATGGTGAAGGCAAAACTATCGGTTTTATTGCTCAAGAGGTTGAAATTATAATTCCTGAAGTAGTTAAAAAAGCTGCTGATGATTATCAATTAAGGAGCCTTAACTATGTTGAAGTAATTCCTGTTTTGACAGGTGCAATTAAAGAACAACAAGAAATCATCACCACTCAAAACCAACGTATCGACCAGTTGGAAAAAGAGATGGAAGAGATTAAAGCATTGTTGAAGAACCAAGGTGGTGCTCAACCTTCACAACAAAGTCCTGCCTCTACAGGTAGCATGAATGTGGTGCCCAATCCTACTTATGGTAAAACCACCGTTAACTATACTATCAGCGGTGATTATGCCAACGCCAGTGTTATCGTATATAATGAGTTAGGTCAAAAAATGGGTGAATATACAATTACCCAAAAAGGCAACGGAAGCGTTGAAGTAGACGCTACCTCGTTTGCAGGCGGTGCATACTTCTGCAAGCTTGTAGTTGACGAAAACATAAGGGAAGTAAAGAAATTTATTGTTTCAAAATAAACCGTTCCCACTATCAATTAAAAACCCGGCCTAGGCCGGGTTTTTTTGTTATGATGTGATTGCTGATACAGCTAGTGTTAGCGGTATCTGCAATATGGGCACATACTCGTCGGTATTTGAGTAGGCTATAAAATCAAACGTATAATTACCTTGGTTGCTTTGCGGTTGACTTACCAACCAGTTTGTTATGCCCGCTGTAAGCATGTTTGCAATACTTGCGCCGTTATCCGATACTGAAATATCAGTAGGGGTAATCAGCAATACGGGCACTTCAATAGTCAACGATGTACCGGGAATAGTGTAATTATAGTTACACTGTATTTTCATAGTATAACCGGTAACTCCGCTGCTTATATTTTCCGTTAGGGCATCAAACAAAGCAAGTAAATGCTGGCTTAGGGTTCGTTGCGGTTTCACGGGATACAGAGCAGTACCTACCGTAGCAATATCAATAGCATTGTTTGAACTTAACAAGGGGATTAGCTTGTTATAGAACATTACCTGCGGTGTTTGATAAATAAACGATGGGTTGGTGGTTTGCCATGTACCGTCAGAGTTTTGCAACAACTCCTCGTTGCGTATAACCGCTACGCTACTCCACGCATTTTGTGTGTTCAAAATATCAAGCCCTTGCAGCTTAACATTTCTTGATATTACAGTATTACGGTTTTCGTACAGTAAATACTGTTTGGCACCTGAACTATCCAATTGGTAATACAGGTATTGGTTTTGCGCGGCTTGCTCAGGTGTATAACCGTCAATGTTGATAACAATAGTAGTGGCTCCCGATTTTGTATCACCCGGTGTAATAGTGATTAACAGGGCTTCTATTGTTTTATTTTGACTATCGGTAATTTCCTTCACGCTCTCAGTAATGGTGTACGACAATGTGTAAGGTGGAGCGGGAGGTGGTGGTGTGTCCATCACCATTGCCGATTGTACCCTTGGATTCACCTGATTGGTTTGTTTCCATTGTTGGGCCACTTGGGTCACTACCTTCACAAAGGCAAGCATTGCATAGCGTGCATTTATAGCAGCGGGGTTAGTATTTGATAGGTTTGCAGGTGTTAGTTGCGACAGGTAGTTATCAAAATCAGCACTAATAGCCGGATAAACACTCATAAACTGCGCCATTGATTGATACAAGGGCAGGTTTTGGGCATTATTGGCTACATAACTGCTTTGTTGTCCCTGCGCAACGTTAAACTGTACCTCGGTAACCGCCGTATCTTGTGCCGCTGAAGGATTCTGATACGTGTAGGTGTAATTCCATGTACGCGCATCCTGAATAGTAACAGGGTTTGGCGGGTTGTTATCGTTGATAGGATAATCGGTGTTTTGGGCCGAAATTGACGGAGGAGTTGGGTAGGCCCTTAGCGGTACGGGTATAGGAGTTTCTCCTACCTCTTCCATACTTGCCAGCGGACTTGCCGCTCCGGCAACCTCCCCATCCAACGGAACAATAAATGTTAGCCACGACGAAGCAAGGTAATTACCCATATCAGGTACTTGCTGTATATCAAACTCAATGTGGCTTACCTTGTATTTCATATCGCCAAAGTTGAAACTGCGGCTTTCAGCAAGATTCTTGGCTTCAAACATGTAGGTTAGCCACGAGTTGCCATTAGCAGTAGGCACTTTGGAAGTTGATAGTGAATATTCTGTTGATTTAGGTATAGAGTTAGAGCCGGGTACTGATGGGTCGTCTCCTTCCATCTTACCATACAACCAAGGCACATAAGGAGCTTGTGGAGGGTCGTTATTCACCCCGTTAAACTGCGAGCTGATAGTGGCGGTAGTTTGCACGGCTGCCACATAACGGTATGCGTTTGATAACTGCTTTAGCATTTGTTGCTTCCACTTCTCCTGTGCATTACCAATGTTTGCAGCACTTTTTGCTGTACAAGGCGGCGAAGGCTGTCCGTCGCAAGGGTCAATAATATAATCTATTGTACCTTCAATGGCTTCGGCTAACTGTTGTTTAGCATCCAGTACTTGTTGCAGGTAATCAGGGTCTCCGGCGAACACAGAGTTTGCATTCATTAAGAATGCGGGTACTGCAAATGCCGGGCTTAAGAACCTATCCACTGCTTGTAAGAATAACAAGCCCCAGTTATCCATATCTATCGAAGAGAAGCTCTTGGTAACGGCTGTTCCCACGGGATACGCCTGTCCTTGCTGATAGCTGTTGATATTGGCCGAGAATGATTGCAAACTGGTAGCCAAAGGTATCGGAGAGAAATAGTAAGTTTGGTTATTATCAAACCCGAACTTAATACCATTAGCTCCTGTTGAATCAAAACGAACAATCCAAAGCGGCGGAGTTTCAGTGGTATCACTATTACCCTTAGTTATGTTTGTGCCAGTGGCAACTTTAAGCACCACACCATTTACAGGTTGGTTAATAAAGGCCGTCTCAAACTGTTGGGCAAAGAAAGTAAGCGATAGCATGCCTCCAGTACCGGTATCTGATTGAGGCTGAATAACAGTGGTTGCGTATGCCACACCTGCTACGTTAGTAAAGTTGGGATCGAGCAATGTAGCCGTACGCTGCATGGTAAGGCTAACCGTCAACGATGATATTTCAGGCAGGGCAGTTATTCCGGTTGTGGTAACTGTTGTGCTGATAGGATAAGACGTTATCGGAGTGGCTGTGGCTCCCCCGGCAACTGCTTTCAGCATAGTAATTATCGGGGTGATAAAGCCGGATAACAGTGCATTTACATCAGCGGTATGATTAACAGGGTTGCCGCCTGTGTTTTCAATAGAAGTAGTATAGTTAATGGCCATATTACCGCCGCTAAGCTGGTAATACAAGGTCATGTAGGTAAGCAAATCTATTTGAGCATTATTCTGTGCTCCGTCGCCAATATAGCGGGTAGTATTAAATGCAAAGTTCAGGTCTAATGTAGGTTTACCGCCTTCCAAATCAAACAGGTAATACACCGATACAGATGGCCATTGACTAAGCGCAACTATCGAATCAGAATACAATAACTGCATTGATGTACCTAAAGGTGCAGTGTTTGCTGGTGGAATGTTACCAAACATATCCTGCCAGTTCAACGCCATTTGTACTGTGGTGCCAATGCCTGCGTATGGGTTAGGATAGTTGGGGTCGGTGCCGCCCGGTTGCACATATCGGTAGTATGGAATAACACCTGAATAGTTCCAATCCGTAGCATCTGCTCCCGGAGCATTGTTCCCATTTTTAGCATTTGCAATATCCTCCTCGCTCATTGGGTCGGCAGGACCCGCCGGCAACAAGTTTTTGTAACTTGGTACTGACGGTAACGATACCCCGATAAGGTTGAACTGGGTTTGTAAATACGTTTGGTCGTCAGTAGTCGTGGGGACAGGCAGTGTTGGGTCATATTCAGGTGGTGCATTACGCGATACCTGATAGCCCACACAGCCCGGTAGTATGGTTGCAACCCTTGTGGTAATTTGTTGTGCAATTGGAGCGTTAGCAGGCGATTGAGCAAATACCGAGGTTTTTGAAGTATCTATCTCATCACCTATTACTACACTGTTTACAAACGGTGCAGGAATAAGGGCATCGTAAGTGATTACTAGTGTTACATTAGCCACCCCGTTACCGCTGAACAAGGTATCGGGTAAGCCTTTATTGTCGCTGGTATTGTAGTAAAAATAGAATCCGCCGCTGCGCACAATACTGCATTCCCATAGCATCTGTACAAAATCACCTGCTGTATTTAGCGTATTATAGTTTCGTGGTGGTGGTTCTGTAACCGTAAACGCAGCCATAAAGTCCATACCCTGCACCGGATTAGTTTCCGTTGAAAGGTTGGCTTGCACAATGGCTGTTTTAAAGCTGCCGTTAGCTGCTGATATATATCCGCCTTTAGAGTTCTGAACAGGGTCGGGTTGATACAATATCTGTATCTGTTGTATTGTTTTCGACCCGTCACTATCGTTATTGGTGTTCAAATAGCTGATTAAGTCTTCTAAGAACACTATACCGGCATCGTCAGCACCCACAAGGTTATACATGTTGCCTGATAGTGGAGTTACTTGCCCCCCTGAAGCAGTAATCTTCTGTAGCGATAGGCTAACTGTGGTAGACCAAGTATAATTTGTTGCAGCAGCCTTTGTTGAATTAGTAAGCGTAAATACATTTAGTAACACATCGGGCAATGAGTTAAAAATGGTAGTGAGGTTAGAGGGCAATCGCCACAATGTAGGGTTGTTTGAAACTCCTGTATAATAATCGCCGGGGTATTGCCACAATGCTGGGCTACCCAACGAAAACGATTGCGGAGTATCGTTATAATTTATAATAGGCGATGGGCCTGAAATAAGCGACGGAGCTAAAATTATTCCGCCCAAATCAAGGGTACGCTGTATCTCGCTTGAGGTTATAGTTGCCGCAATAGTGTTTAGCGTAGGTGCATACGGTGGTTTTGTACCGCCAACCATAGTAACCCAATTCAAATCAGGGCTTTGTAGCAATATTGCATATTGGTCGGTAGTTGCAAGTGTTTTTGGAACTGCCACTTGCTGCCCTGTTAGCATATACAACGGTGTTATAGTGCCGGTTGCTGCCACCGGTGGAGCGGGCAAACGCAAACCGTGTAACATAAAGCGCGAAGCCATACCGCCAATTCCCTGTACGCTATTGTTCACAGCATTAGTAACCGTATTGCTCACCGTTGCTGAACCTCCGTTTTGAGTATTCAGGTAATCCAATGCGCCTTGTAATGCTTGCTTGGCTATCAGTGCAACAAAGTCAGTAAATACAAACGTTGGGAACGAAAGGTTTGGTTGGTTCTCATAATCAGGGTCGGTAACATTACTGCAATCCGACGGGGCAAAATTATCCCTTGCTATCTGCGATTCATACTGAACAGCCATTGCCGCCAATAGCGCCGATACATCCGCAATGTAATTTTGTGTGCCTGTTACAGTTTGCGATGAAAACTGCACGGCAGTTCCGGGAGTATTGTTGTATAAGGTATTTAAGTACAGCTCTGGTAATACGGGGAACACGGCTGCATCCATTGTATTAGATGCGGTAGTATCACCAATGCGTATGTTCAACATAAAATACGTGCTCAAAAACGTTTGTATATCGTTATGGGCAGCGTTGGCATAGTTAAACGGAGCAACGTTGTTGGGTCTTGTGTTAAAATAGCAAAGCAACTGGGTTATTTGGTCGGCAGTAATAGTCTGTCCTTGTAGCCAAGCCAGTCCGGTATTGCTTGAAGTATTGCCAATTAAAGCATTGATGGCCCAGTACAGCACACCCTCTGTTAATGCTGCAAGGCTATTGTTGGCTGATCCAGAGTTGATATACAGCATTCCCAGGTATTGTTGGGTAGTAGTACTGCTATCACCCGATAAAGTAAGTTGTGGGAAGAATACCAAATCTAACGGCACAGCGCCATTTAGCGGTTTAATAGGTTGCCATTTGAGTACCACTGAAGGTCCTGAGGTAAGTGCGCTGAAGCCAAGCATCATAGTTGTACTGGTAGATTTCGGCGGGCACTGGTTCCAAGGAGCACTGCTTGATGTATCACTACCAATGGTAAATGATGCGCTAACAGTGGCGCTGAAATGCAGGCTCACTTTTATTGAAAACAAACCTAAGTTTATTTTCACAGTTAAAGAAACCGATACCCCGGCTTCAAAATAAATGGGTATGGGTTTATAACTCTCTATTGTAATAGTAACATAAGCGTATGCCATTATATCCAGCCTTGCTGATATAATAGCAAAGTTTATCTCACCGTATATGTGGCCTGTAAGCCCAAATGTACCTTGTAATTTGTAGTAAGTGCCATCGCTGGTTTGCAGTGATGGATTGGCACGGAAGAAGCCCAATACCCCTTGGAAAATACCAACGGCTGTTAGCGATAATCCGGCCTTTAAAATACCTGCCTCAATGGTTTTGCCAACACCCAACGATAAGCCTAAACCAAACTCAATTACGGGATTAAATGTACCGCAGGTGGTTTGAGGCACGCTGGTAGATGTTGCCCCGCTGAGATAACCGAAGTAAAACCCGCCGAATCCTATAAACGGAAACACCTGTACCGAGAATGAACGTGAAAAATCGTTAATGCTGGCAGGGAATCCAAAGTCTAAGTAAAAGTTACCGTTGGTATAAACCTTCACACCGATATTGGGCAGCGTTACAGATACCGCCCCAAATTCAAGGTGACGGAATTGGTCGGGTAACTGCAAATCCAATTGGTACATACCAATCGTATCGTTAATCTTCTTATACAGAATTTCAAATTGCAGGTTCTTAAAGTAGTCAGCCTTAGCATCAACGCCTATCAACAACCCGTACATATTGGGGTCGTTAAACACAGCAGCTACTCTATAAAACTTAGCAACAGTAAAATCAGTACCAATCAGCCAGTTGCTATTTTGGTCAAACACCAACGCTCCGGGCTGTGTAGTACTGGCCGGAACCGGTATTGTGGTTGAGTTAGGGTCAGAAGTTGTAGTAAATGCATTGCTCAAGGCAGTGATTGCATCGTTTACCGAAGCCAGCTCACTTACTTGGTACATTGAAACGTGTTGACCCATTGCCAACAGTTTCAAATCAAACATTTCGCTTCCCATACCGGGTACCGATGGCATATTGGTAACATCGCTACCCTTGCCGTCTTGTTGCAACGGAGAATCGTTTTCAATAGGAAGTCCTAAGAAAGTACCCTCAATATACATATACACCCCGCTGCCCGAGGTTGAAGAGCCGTCTTTGGTAATCTTTATCGATTGGATATTGATAAAACCCAAATCCACATTGATGGGTATGGTTGCTACTATTGAGCTTTGTGATGAAGTTTTGTAACGGGTATAGGTAAACTCAAAGCCTGAAAGGTCAATGCTGTTCAGCATATTCCAAGGCGCAGGCAACGTGAAACCGGGGCTGAAAATACCCACAAACGTACTTACAATTTCGCCCAACGATATCTCCTCAAATTTTATGTCGATAATATCGTTAGTGGCGTTACTGGTGTAAGTGATAGTGCTTGAGAACTGAGGAATATTTAAGAATACCTCAGTATCGGCATCCCCAAACTCATACCCTATATTAAACGTTAAACCCAGCATTTGGGTAGCATCAGCAGTACCCGTAATTTTTCCGGTAGTTTTGCTATTACTATATGTTATATCAACGTTGGCATCCAGCGTCAAATCAAAGCTGCCAAACTGCAAGTGCCAGTTTACATCGCCTTGTATTTGGTAGGTTGCCGGATTGGCTTTATCATCGGGTACAGTAGCCAAAAAGTTCACATTGCTTATGTTGGGTAGGTTATTTGTAACCCACGAGGGGATATTATCCATACCGAAAGCGTGCAGGAACGAAGCCGCAATATCACCCAGCGAAATAGTTTGGTCAGTTCCTGTACTTGCCCCAAAACTCCATGCTGAGGCATCATAGCTGGCAAACATGCTCAAATCAACCCCGCTATTAGGTGTGCTAGGGCCAATGTGGAATGTTCCTGCTATTTTGCCCGTTGTTGTTCCCTGTAAACGATTTACATCCAATGAAAGCCCCGTCATGGTGAAGCTTAAACTTGGGCTTTGTATAGTGAAGAAAGTCCAGTCAGACTGTATAACGCAGTTAAGCGAATAGTTTTGTTGTGTAGGGTCGATTAAAAGATTGAAGTTGGTAATTTGTGCATTTAGGTTTATTGTGGTGCCGCTCCAAAACATTGTGAGCAAATCGCCCAACTGTACGGTTCCATCAACCAAGCTAACAGAAGCACTAAAATTAGGAACTGTAGCGGTAACCAAAAGCGTATTCGAGTTTGCCGGCCCGATAGTAAAGCTACCCGTAATTGTAAATGAAACCGCCCGGGATTGTGAGTTTCCCGGATTTGTAATCATACTACTAATGCCAATATTACTAACGGCCAGTTTAGGCAATATCTGCCATAGATATGAGGAATCTGTGCCGATGTTAATGCTTATATAATCAACATTCTTTGTGCCGGCATTGTACATTATATCTATTTCCTGTAACCCTAAATCAGTAAGTGTACTAAAGGGCTGGGGCAAAAGATTGCTAAGGTTTACCCCACCTACTAACTGAAAGAAGTTAGAAATGCTGGGGTATGGTGACGCAAAACTACCTTGAAGCAGCCATGTATTGTTTACAATCGGGTAGGTCATTTGTACTGTCAACGGAACCCCTGTGTTAATTGTCCCGCCTATAGTACCGGCCACAGGCATATCGCTTTGGTACACCAAGACCCCGATGAAGGGGTTTGAAAGTGAAAACCAAGTGATTCCGTCAATTGACCATGAATCGTTTGTTAGTATCGCCTTAAGAGTCGATGACAAACCCAAATCAGAGTTTTGAAAATCAAACGCCACCGTCATATTACCTATTCCCAACGAGCCTGACTCGCCATTCAGCGTAAAAGCCGTAAGACTATCATCCCATGCAGAAGGCTGTAACGACGCATTTGTAATGGTAAAATTACTCCCTGAAATTATTGAGGCGTAAAACTTACCTATATTATTGGTGGTGCTTATTACATCCGGAACAAGATTAAACGTGCCTTGTCCTGATTGTATTTGGGCTTGTATGGCCTGGTATAAGCCTTTTAACGTTAATTGATCCTGGGCCATGACTTATTTGTTTTTTAAATATTGTAACAATGAAAAAACTCCCATAAGCATTTTATCTTCTTGCTGGTTATGGAAAAAAGCCCCTAATGAAGCAAAATATTGTTGTCCGCTGGCATCGGGGGGTTCAAAGGCAATTAAAATATCCATACCTAAAATTGAGGCCGGTGTACCCAATACCGCCTCATTGTTCAAATCCCTTCCCCACTCCATAATAGTAGACTCAACAAGCCTACTTGCTGCATCCACTGTTGCTGCTTCTGCTGATGGTTGTTCAGTATTTAAAGGCAAGGTTGGATATAAAATAAAATCGCGGTTGATACCGCTTCTAAGTGCTAAATAATTTTTCCCAAAATTCAGTACAAGGCTATTTGTGGCAGCCCCTTCAAAAACAGGGGGCATATCTGAAACATTGTACAAATAATTAAAGGCATACAACGGTACCCCTCCCATGTTAACAAACATGATACGGGTTGCCTTACTCTCAACCTGCCCTATTGCTGATGGAAGAAGCGGATCATCATAATTTATGTGTTTTACTCTTGTTGATAGTTTACGCGTCGTTACCCAAGCTTTCAAAGGACTACCTTCCAACCTTGGGTCTGTGCCTGCTAGTAGCGCATCAAAACTCTCATACGTATCATCCGATAGTTCTGATAATACAATCACAATAGTACCTTTTACAGCATTGCCTACACTAGCGGTGTTATCCTGTGCATAAGCAATGGCCGTTGCTAGATTAAAAAGCATAACATCTGATGTACGAGTGCCGGGAGAATCAAACATAGTCAACCCATAAACAGGCATCATATTAGATTTTTGGGCTAAAAGAGAGCTTGTAATAGCGTCAAATGCCGGATATTTATCAGCGTATGCCGATGCTTGAAAAAAAGTTATTTCCTGAGCAGTCATTTTGGGGATATCAATAAAATATCCTCTTTTTGAAAACGATAGGCTTTCTAATACCTCGTTTGCATCCAAATTAACGCGCGTACCATTGTTTAGCTGGATTACACTTGGCTCCTGATACCATTGATATGGCTGCAGAACCAACAAATAATTTACATACAGTTCAGCCGCAAAGTTTTCATGCATTATTCCGTCTGTACCTCCTGCTATTCCGATATTTAATAAAGTGGGGGAAGATTTTTGAAAATCATCCAACTCAATAAATGTTAATGTCACTGCCCCAATCACAATAGGAGTATCAGGGTTTTTAGGGTCGAACTGGGGGAAAAGTGCCGCAATTTTTTTTAACGCATCAAACGCATTTACATATATCACTTGATAACTGCCTGTTAAGCCTAGTGAAATTAATCGGTAAATAATATTTGCTGCAGTTGATTGGTGCCCCATCCCGCTACTTGAATAAATAAAAAAACGGATGCTGTTTTTGGGATCCTTCAGCAAAAGCTGCAGTGCACTTAAGTTGTTGGAAAAAGAAGCTGCATTAACTGAATCGACAGCAGAAAGTAACTTTGTTATAGCGGAACTGAATGACATAAACTCAATTATTTTTTATTAATACTACTTTTTAACATAAGCTCCGTACCATCCCAAGCTTTCGGGTTGGGCATCGGTGCCGGGATTTCCGAACAACATAAAACTGATATTGCCGCCAGGCGGAAACGACAGGCTAAACAGTTTCAGGGCTATGTTGTTTATTTTCATCAAGTACGCAACGCTGGCAGTACCGGTAGCTTTTTCAAGCAGTATTGTGCCAATATTCAGTTTTAATACCCCTTGCAGGCTAAACGAAGGCGCTTGCGGGTTAACACCTGGCAACCTAACGCCTGCCCATGCACCTGTTCCTCCTACGTTCCAAACCATCATAAAGGTTGAGTTAAACCCGGCCGAACTGGCTAAAGAACCCAGTGTGCCCATATTAAGGTTAAACACCAAGCCGTACCACTGGCCTGTAACGTTTTGCTGTTGCTGCAACGCAGGGATGGAAACGGCTAAGTAGCCTTGTGATGTAGGAGTATTGTTTACATCGCCGGAGGTAATGCCGGTAAGTTGTAAGGGGAAATGGGAGTACAAACTATCTTCACGCGGAGTGCTTTGTCCGATATCAAACGACACGTGCGTAATATCAAACGTAAAGGTTTTAGAGGTAGGAGTATCCAGCGAGAAAGATAAATCAATGTATAAGTTTGAGTATGAAAGTCCGGTAAAGCTGGGAGAGGTAACCCCTTGCTCAGCACCGAACGAGAACAAATCAAACCCTGATAAATAGTTATAGTTTATAAAACCCCAGAATGTAAACTGCGATTGCACCAAATTGCTGGTAGTACCATTTTGCGGCACTATGGTTACAAACGAGGCTTTTATAATTTCTACATCAGTAATAATATTCTGGTTCACAAGGTCCAGCACATTATCGGCCGTGTTTGTAAACGTGTAAGAGGGCACCCCGTTATGGTTTTCGTACGTACCCGTTAGTATCAGTAAGTTTTCACGGTTAGCGGGGTTCACCGTTTCGCCAAACAATTTGTTTACTGTAAGAGCCAAGTAACTGTTGTAGTTGTAAATTTTGCTGTTCACAAACACAACCTTCAGCTTCAGTACCGTAAAGTCATAATCTACTGCGCCATTTATGGGTGCCTGTGCTTGGTAAGCCGCAGGTGTACCTCCCAGTGCTTCAAAAGTCTGGTCTTCGTAATCTATCAAGCCAAACAACGAGCTGGTGGGTTGCATCCCCACATTACCGTTATTATTGTTTACAATGCTCACATCAATACCAAAGTGGTGGGCATAAAAACGGCTTAGGTCTATCCCAGCCAGCAAGCCTTGTAACTCTTTGGGAAAATCCTGCACACTAATATCAACCCCCAAGGCAATCACCCCCTGCCAGTTCTCTTGGGTAGCTATGTTGTAAAACTTATAGTAATCGCTATCGCCCAACACAGTGTACTTATCCATACCGTTTTGTATGTACTGTTGCAGCCACATACTAAGGTTGGGTAAACCATTATTGGTAGTGTCGTTGAACATATCGGGCATATTCCATCCCTGTATGTTCTGCACCTTATCTATCAGCCGGCCGTGGCAAAACTTAAAAATAATTACATTGTTGTACCTGCCGTTTACAGGCTGTGTGGGTACATCAAGGTTAAACGGCCACTCGGCAATCTCCATCTCATTGCTAAAATTAGCAAGCACCTGGGTGCCGTCATCAAGCGTTTTGTTATACGAGATAACTAAAAACAGCTGGTTAGACTGGAGTGCGGTTTGCAGCGTGGGGCTGGCCGGAGTAAACTGAAGGTTGAATACTTTTGAGAGCGTGCCGGCATTAGTCATAAACTGGTTACTGGCCAGTTGCAGCACATCCCAAACCCCTGTTTGCTGGTTTACACTAACATAAAATCCCTGAGGACTTGTTGATGAAATCCCACCGTTAGCATTGGTAGCAAACGGGCTATTAGTAATGGGTGGAGAAGCTGGAATCTTTTCGCTGCTCATTACTTTAGCAATAATGGCTTTGCGGCTCGGATTCAAAATTTGCTTCTCAAATAATGAGATATCAACCCCTGTAGCAGGTGTTGCCGAAGCACTTCCATAAGGGACTAATGGGAAAAAGATAGTTTCCTTAGCCATAGAAAGAACTCCCGAACCTGTGTTGAAGTGGTTGAACAACGGCGATGTTGCATTGGTAGGAGGAGAGAACAAAGCCCCGCCTTGTGGTTGTGCATGGTACACCACCGGTGTTTTTTTAGGATTGGCAAGCACTACACCTACCCACGAGGTAATAAAAGTATTACCCAGCCATTGTTGGGTAGTATTGCTGCCCACTACATTTTGGGTAGCTTGTATCGGGAACTGAGGGGCAAAGGCGTTTTCTACTACTGAGTAGTACAACCAGTCACCCGTTCCCGAAACGGTATTTCCATTAGAAGTGTCAACAAACTGCGGAGTAAAACTGATGCTTTCAGTAGAAGCCAGCCCGCACATAAGTTGCATTTGTCCGTTATTATCCACCAACGATTGATAGGATATATCCATTGTTAGCGAGTATGCGCCTTGTGGAGTAAGGTACCAAGTATCCGTAGGGTCATGCGGGGAGCGTTCGCTAAGTACCAGCAAGGCACTGTTTTGTGTGGGGTAGTTTAGCGATGTGCCATTGGTGGCAAAATTTGTATAAGGCATTAGGTCCATCGGGTAGCCTAAGCCTGTTAGATAGTAGGTTGAAAGAACCGTTGGGCTGTATTTTTGGGTGAAGGTATTATACGTTTGACCTAATAGCGCCAAGTAAGTATTGGTGCCTGTACTATTTAGCAAATCGCATGGATAAATACTGGCTTGCATTTGTATCAAATCGTTCATGCTGCCCGGCACCACAATTTCATAGCACATTTCAGTAAGCGGGCCAGTAGGTCCCCCATTATTAAAAAAGTACTTGTTGCTTACATCAAAGCTGATGAAATCAGAAGCATAATCAAACCCAAAAGTAAACCGTATGCGCCCCCTGCCTATTCCGGTTAGGGGTATCTCAATCCCCGCCATAATTTGTGATGACGAGGAAATATTGTTTGGCCGGTAGGTAAAGTTAGTAGCTCCCTGCGGGCCTGTAAGCTGTATTATATTATTTGTAGTATCAATGTTTACCGAAGTATTGTTGTTACTAATAAATAAGGTAGAAAAGTTGTTTCCGAAGTTATAGTTTAAACTCACCAAAACAGAGAACCACTGTGAGCTGCGCATCAGTATCAACTGTGTGGTGTTGGCTCTGGTAAGTAACACATCAGGGCTGGTAAGCCAAACCAACGAACCTGATTGGTAGTTTTGCAACGGCCCCAAAAAGGTATAAACGTTACTCACAAATGTACCCGCCGGAATAGTGGGTGCGGCCGTAGCAAACAATAAATACCCGTTATAGTTTGGCAAATCGGTAAGCGATAATTGCCCGCCGTCAGGACCCTTTACGCCATTGGCTAATAAGTATGCACACCAGCCGTTATCATCAGCGGAGGTATATAATGAGCTACTGCCCGAAGTGCTGTTTGAGAATGTGAGGGTTGCCATATTAAACAAGTATGCAATGTGAAAAACCTAAAATAAAGGAAAAGCAGGCACAAAATACCTGCGGAAAAGTAGCGGCAACACCTCTGTTTTAGCGGCTGCTATTGTACCAGCCAATCAAATCACCCCTAAAGGTGAAGCTGGTATTATTGCCCGTTACCGAATAAGTGAAGTCCCCCTTAAGTTTTGATACTAAAGGAGAATCTACCAGATTAAGCGTTATTGCCCCGCTGGCCGTACCCAAACCTACTTTTACATCAAAGTTATACGTTGGGTTTGTTACCGTAAGTGCTTCTATACCTGCAAAAACTGAAGATACATACAGCGTGCAAACGGTACTTTTTCCGGACGGGTCGATAGTGTATTCTGTAGATAAATCGCCAAAAAAGCGTTGACCATGGTAACCCCTTGGTGCTATGACAGGGTCACCCGAGCCAAAAAAAATTTCCCGGGGCGATACGAAGGGAACCGTAATAAGAAAGCATACGAATGAAATTTTAGCTAATAACATACGTCCGGAAGTTTAAAGGCCGGATTACTACTGATTGCGGTTTTAACTTATTGCCCCGGAAAAAGCCGTTTTTAATAATTACGACCAAGAAGCAATTTGTGCATTAAATGGAGCTGAGTTTTGACCGTTTTGGTCAGTTGCGCTACCGTTGCAGGTAACTTGACCTTGATCGAAACCGAATTGAGCCCTGAAAGTAATGTTTGCAATTTGCAATACTTGTTCGCCGCGTTTAAACTCAACATTGCTTGCTGATGGTTGAACGGGAGACAATGTAATTTCACCAAGGTTACCGGCTGCAGTAGTAAAAGTAATTTGTGCTACTTGCATACCGCCCATGATAGATACAACGGTAGTTGACATAATACTGTTAACAAGCATTGCTTGTTGGGTGTAAGGGTAAGTTGTTGCCATAGTTAGTGATAGTTTATAAGTTGATAGTAAAAAAATTGTAGGGCAAATCTTAGTAAAAGAAACTAGTTATCCAAATTATTTTAAGTTTACCTGTTGGCCGAAGCTGTTTAAACGCAGTCCATTTGTTCTTCAAAGTTTTTTTTACCCCTACTAACACTTATAAAAGTGATAAATTTTTGAGCCAATCATTGCACAAAACAACGGTTTACAAATTACTTGATTGCCCACTGTGTAACAATATTGTAATCGTTAATCGAAAAAATGCAAAAAAAACATTTTAACAACTCAAAGGTAACATCAGTGTGTCTATATTTGGGTGCTATTTAGTTTTATAAATTGTTCTTTTACAAATTGTTGCAAACTGTCAACACACACAACAACTAATTATTAAAAAATCTGTATGATTAAAAAACCTCTATTAATTCGCCTTCTAATGCTGTTTTGCTTTTTTCTCGGCAGCATTAGCGTCATGCTCGCTGCACCTATCCGCCCTACGGGTACTGCAAAAATCTCTTCCTCAATGGCCTGTGCAATTCCGGATACCGTTTTGTACGAAGCCGAACACGCAACACTTGTCGGCTCCGGCCTAACAGTTACTCAGCGCACTAATGCCAGTAACGACACTAACGTAACCAATATAAACTATACCAATAAAGGGGTTCAGTTTATTATGCTTTACGACGCTGATGCAATTAAGCTTTGCCACAGTGGTTATCAAAACGGAACCTATGGGTTAAAAGTGAACGGCGTGGTAAAAACCGCCTTCTCTATTTCTAGCTCAAGTGGCTGGAACAACATTCGCGAATCACAAGTAAATGTTACCGTCCATGCGGGTGATACCGTGTTTGTGTACTCTCCCGGTGCCGGTGGTGCAGTTATTGAAATTGATTGTATTAAAGCCTACAAAGCGCCTAACAAAAAGCCCGCTGTAAGCTTTTCTTCTCCCGTTGCCACTGATACTTTTTCATTTCACTCTACCCGCAATTTCACTGCAACAGCTAACGATTCCGACGGTACAATTACTGCGGTAAAGTTTTTTGTGAATAGTGATACTACATTTATTGACTCTTCATCTACTTATGGGTTTACATACGCTCCAAAAACCTTCGGCCACAAAAGCTTAACAGTAACCGCCTATGATAATTGCGGTGATAGTACTGTAGTTGGACCCACGCTCTTTTATCTAAAAGACACTACTGTTACTACCCTGAAGTACGAAGCAGAATGGGGTATATTGGTAGGTGCCGGAGTTACTACCGTTTACAGAGCCGGGGTAAGTAATGATACTAATGCTACCCAAATTAACTATAGTGGCAAGGGTGTTAAGTTTGTAATGACTGCCCCTGCCGATGGTATTATTTTAGGATATGGCGGTTATCAAACAGGTAAATTTTCACTGTCAGTTAACGGTACTTTTATTGATAAATTTACCATTATAAGAAGCGGTGCCTATGAGAAAATATTAAACTCTCCTATTGCCGTTCCTATTGCCATAGGCGATACGGTTTTTGTACACGGACAATCAGGGTTTGCATCGCTTGAGATTGATTATATAAAGGCCTATACACATTCAAATGCTGCCCCGTTTGTAAGCCTTACCAATCCTGATAATAATGACACATTGTATCTGGATAGTACCTACACGTTTACAGCTAACGCAAACGACACCGATGGTACTGTAACAGGCGTTAAATTTTTAACCGATGGCAAAGCCCCTTATACTGATAATACAGCTCCTTATACTTACTCGTATTTGGCAGATAATGCCGGTTGGAAAACAGTAACAGCCGTTGCGTACGATAATGGCGGCGATAGTACAGTATCCACCACCAATAATTTTTTGGTTCGTACCATTATTCCCGATACGTTGTTGTACGAAGCCGAACGTGCTATTTTGAGCGGCGACAGTTTGCGCACTCAATACCGTGCAGGAGCCAGCAACGATACCACAATTACCAAGGTATACACCACGGGTAATAACCGCATACACTTTATAATGCAATACGATGCAGATGCTATTATATTGGGGTACGGAGGTTTCCAAAACGGCACTTACAGCTCAATGGTAAACGGTGTTGATTCTGCTAAATTTACTATTACTAATCCGGGGGGTTACAACAAAAAAGCCCAGACAAAAGCCAACATTGTAGCTGCCAAAGGCGATACTGTAACTATTTACCCCAAATCGGGCAATGCGTTCTTAGAGCCTGATTTTATCAAAGCATACAACGCAAGTGGGTTTGTGCATTGGGTAGCCCCCGGTGATACCGCATACGTACCCGAAAACGAAGACTGGGATTACCCCATTGCAACCGTGCTAAACGGTAGCAGCATTCGCAAGGACACTTTGGATTGGGATAAGTTTAAAATTATAAACGATACCACTCTTATTACCCAATACTCTTTTGATTACGAAGCCAAAGGCCGTTACTACTTTATGCTTGACTCAGGCAACCATGATTTGTTATACCAAGTAGATGTAACGGACGTTAGCGGTAATTTTGATACTAACGGACCTGCTGATTCAGCTGTTGCAGCCAAGTATGACGGTGTAAACGTAGGCGACTATATTTATTGGAATTATTCACCCTATAATTTCGGCCGTATTTACGATGTCACTAAAATATCAGTACACTACCCCAACAAAATCCTTATCCATGCTAAAAAATATACAGGGATAATGATTGAAATGGATAGCGCCAAAGGAAACAGTGCCAATGAAAAAATTGTAGTAACCAACTTCTTAGGTCAGGTAGAAGTGCAAGACGGGTTCTCTCCCCGTAACGTAACCGCGGTTCGTTTCACTGGTCGTTACGATTCAGCAAACGGCCACGGCCACCGTTACTTTACCGGCTGGGACGGAGGTTATGAATTCCGTCACGGTACATTTGGTTTGTACAATAACAACCGTTGGAAATCAGAAGACATTCACCACTTTAACCTTAATACTGCTACCGATAAAATAGAGTTAGACTTTATTGAAGTTGCAAATGGCGGGTTTGCCGGCATAAGCTGGAAAAAAGACGGAGCCAGCTACACCATTACCGATAGCAGCAGTGTGCACGATTGTTTTGTACACGATGTAGGCTCTGAAGGTCTTTATGTAGGTTCAACCCAAGTTGGGCAGCAACAAGTATTTAAAAACCTTACCGTTGAAAATAACGTGTTTTTGCGTTGTGGCGGCGAGGGTATACAAATGGGCTGGCAAATGGGCAACTGTGTAGCCCGCAATAACGTAGTACACTCGGGATTGGATTGGAAAAAACCTTTCCAGCCTTATCAAGATGGTGTGGTACAGTTTAGTGTTATTGGTGGCGGCTCATCGGTTGAAAACAGCATCTTTATAGGTGGTGGCGAACAACTGGGTCTTATTGAAATAAAACGCAACCCAACCCCTTACAGCATTACCGAAGACACAGTACATTTTAGAAACAGCCTTATCTATGGTATCAGAGGCGGAATGCTTACCCACTTCGTGAAGTACAACGATACACTAAGTAATCCTGATAGTATTACCCACGTAGTGTTTGACGGCAACTTTTACAAGCAAATAGGCGGCGACTATGCCGAAATAGGCTTAGTAAGCGGCACGTTAGATACTGCAACTAGTTCTTTGTTCGACATTCGTACGGATTACAATGATGTGATTGTGCGCAATTGCACATACGATAATACCGCCGATACTCTTTTCAGGGTGGGTTACAGGGTAGCCACTTCAACTAACAACACCCAGAAAGAAGTAGCCTATCCGCAATTCCGTAACTACATGGGGCTTCCGGATAGTTTTAACTACTTAAATGTGAGCCGCTATACCGATAGTGCTAAAAAATATCAACCTACCCAAATCATTGCTGCCACATGGGAAGTAGGAAATGTTGTGCAACATAAGAACGACTCAGGCGAAACACGCTTGTACAAGTGCATTGTAGCAACCTCTAACCCTGCCAACCGCCCGCCAAGTAATAATACCAGCAACACTTACTGGCAATTAATGACTTGGGTAAAAGCCGATAGCACTATCAGTTATTTCCCACCCGATGATGTGCGCTTGGATAGTGGCAGCGTGTACGATACTTTAGGTATGGGTATTGCCACAGTAACCCCACCGGCAAGCATTGCCCCCACGTTGGCCCCTGCACACGGCACTAACAATAACAACCCGCTGCAACCTGAAAACAAAGGCATAGTTGAGGCTGCTGCCCATCCTGTATTTAGCGCATACCCCAACCCTGCCTCGCATACATTACACCTTCAATGCAGCCAACCGTTGAGCAGCATTGAAGTGATGGATGTATTGGGCAAGCAATTGGTTAACAGAAAAACCGATGGAGAAATGACTGCCACGCTTGATGCACAGGTATTAGGTGCCGGTATTTACTTTATCCGTATGCAAACAGTAAGCGGTACCTCAGAAACGATACGAGTGCAAGTGATTAAATAAGGACTTTAAAAATCCCAAAAAGTACGGATATAAAAATCCGCATTAGTAACCCTCTTGAAACCATTTTCAAGAGGGTTCTTTGTTTATCTAAAAAGCAACGACTTATGTATTTACTAAACGAGCAACTACAGCCTATCAATGCGGATACTTTTAAAAAAGAAATTCTTGCTGAAATTGACGAACAGTCTACCGTTACCGAAGCCGAAATTGAAGCCGAACTAGCCAACGGGTATTTAGCAGGCATTTCTTCAACCGCCAAAATGATTTCACGCACGCCCGATTTATTTGAGGCTGCCAGTAAAGTCAATTTTTCACCACAGTTGGCGGGCAGCAACATTTGGGAAAAGGTTCGTATACACTTATGCCGCATACTGAAAAAGGACTCTACGGCATCAGAAATTGCGGATGCTATCATTGATGTTTTAATCAGTATTATCCCCGGAGGGGTTATTATAAAAATCGTTGTAAAGAAAATACTTAGGTATGTTTTAGATATGGGCTACGATAGATTATGCCCTATTGAGTGAGCCGCAGTAACAGTTTGATAGATAGAAGTGCAAATGTGTGTAAGGCCGTCCCCAAAGGGCGGCCTTTACTTTTTATCCTACTCCGAGAGAATAAAAGCTAACTGTTAAAAACCAAACCCTAAGAGATTACGTAAGTATGACAAAACCACTTAAAAACTGTACTAATGAAAAAGAAACTACTACTACGCATAGCCCTTGGCACATTGGCAACAGTGCTATTATTATTTGTGGCTTTGGTAGCCCATATTTATATGGTTACCCCAAAAACTACAAAAAACGACAACCGCCAACGTCAGCTTAGCCGAATTGACTTTAACCAAGACATTGATGCAGCCGAAGCTGAAAAAATACGTGCTTTTGTAGGCGGTATGACCGGTATTGAGGGCACCCACTTTAATGTTGAAGAAGATGTATTGGTATATACCTACGCATCAGGTACGCAAAACTCTGCCGACGTGTTTAATGCCGTGGTTAAAATGGGCAACTATAAGGCCGAACGCTACATAGTAAGCCAAGAACAATCAAAAAACGGCTGCCCTGTCTCAACCGACAAAGAATCCTTCTCTTACCGCCTAACCGCCATTGTTACCAACCTATTTAATTAATAAAACAACATTTAAACTATACCAAAATGAAAAAAGTATCTTATTTACTATTGGCTTGCCTGATGGCAACATCAGTGTTTGTTGCTTCTTGCTCAAAAGATGACGACAACAACAACACTTCTACTCCTACACCAACCACTCCTTCATTGTATGACAGGGTGGGTGGAACTACCATGGTAAACGACCCAAACAATCCCGGAACTATGATTGAAAAAGGCCGCCTTACTTTACGTGCCGTGGTTGACAGCTCAATATTGGTGATTGCCGCCGATGCACAGCTTGCTCCCTACTTCCCTGTGTTATTTGCTGAATTGGGCAATAACAACACCAGCGGCTTAGTGGCACTGAGCGAAAACTTCACTGATTTTATGTGTGTGGCTACCGGCAGCAAAAATGCAAGCTACGGGTATACCGGTAAAAACATGAAAGACGCCCACGACCCTGCAAAAAACAACCGTATGGGTATGAAAGCCAATAAGGCTGATTTTGACAAATTTGTAGGCGATATCGGGATTGGTCTTGCTAAAAACGGTGTTACTGCGCAAAACAACAAACAGTTGGTAGATGATTTAGTAGCGTTGCTATACACTACTGAAGCCGACATCGTTCAACGATAAAAGGGGTATTATTGAAATAGAAGTTAGGCTGCCACAAAATGGCAGCCTTTTTTATTTATGTCTGTTAACTTCATAAGCCCTTGGGCAAGTATGCATTATACTGCTATATTTGACTAATATTAGGAATGCATTAGCAATGAACATTGCTGAAGAAATAGAACAAATAGAGACCCTTTTAAAGCAGGCTTATCAAGGCAGAATAAGTAATTTACAGCACAGTCTTTTACTAGCTTCGGAAGCCTTAAAGCGAAGCAAAGCCCTAGAAAACAAGGCTTTGATTGGCAAAAGCCTTAATCAGCTGGCGTTGTACCACATGGTAACAGGTGAGTATGAACAGTGCATTAGCTTTGCTAAAGAAGCGGCATCTAATTTTGAGCAAATTAACGATGAGCGAGGGGTAGCAGAGGCTAAATATAATATAGCCGGTGTATACTACCGCACTGATAACTATCATTTAGGCTTAGTACACATGATAGATTGCCGTACTATTTATCTTAAGTACGACGATTACCACAATTTATCGAGAGTTGAAAAATCAATAGGAACTATTTACGAGTATTTCGGCGATCAAAAGAACGCTCAAAAATCGTATGAGAGTGCCATTACTGCTGCCCAGACTGTCGGTGACTTAAATCTTGAATCGAACGCATACAACCCTCTTTCAGGAATATTTATCAAACAAGGGCGTATAGATGATGCGCTATTAATGATTGAACGGTCGATATCTCTGAAAAAACAGACAGGTGATGTGCGCGGACTTGCGTTTGCCATATACGGACGCGGAAAGGTATACACCGAAATGGGGCGTTTTGAGGAAGCGGAGGCCGACTATATTGAGGCAGGCCGAATACACCTTGAAATGGGAGACCGCTTGGGTTTAGGTATGGTGTATTACAAAATGGGGGTGCTGTATTACCGATGGAATAATAACAACAAGGCTAAGGAGATATTGCAACAGGGCATTAATTTTAGTGCACAGTACAATACCGTATTGATTAAAATAAAGTGCAGCTACTTGCTATACCTTATCTGTAAGCAAGAAAACAATATCCAAGCTGCGCTGGAATACCTTGAGCATTACTTAAAAGAAAAAGAGACGGTAATAAATACGCAAACCCTTAAGGTAATTGAGAACTACGAGTTGATTACCAAAATGGAGCTGCTTGAAAAAGAAGCAAGGGCACAACGCGAAAAGGCGGAGATAATAGAAAAGAAAAACAGGGCTGAGGAATCTGCACGGATAAAACAGGAGTTCTTATCAACCATGAGCCATGAAATACGTACTCCCCTTAACGCAGTTATAACTATTACCGCACTACTTGCAGAAAAAACTAATCCCGAAGAAAAGCAACTAATGGACTCTTTGCGGTTTGCATCAAACAATTTGCTCCGCATCATTAATGATATATTAGACTATACTAAGCTTGACTTAGGGAAAGTAAGCCTTGATTACCGTCCGTTGGATTTTGGTCGCTGGCTTAGGGATATTAAAAATACTTATGACAGTTTAGCCAAAGAGAAGAAACTTACCCTTGATTTAAAAATTGATGCTGCTTGTGCCGAAAGTTATGAACTTGATGAAACGAAAGCAGGGCAAATACTGGGTAACCTTATCAGCAACGCTATCAAGTTTACTGAAACCGGAGGGGTTACTTTAGAGGTAAAATGTCTTAAGCAATTAAAAACGCATGACGTAATCCGCTTTAATATTATTGATACTGGGGTGGGCATTCCAGCCAAAGTGAGGGAAGAAATTTTTGAGAGTTTTTCTCAGCCAAAATCTATCACCACCAAAAAACATGGTGGTTCAGGCTTAGGGCTTGCAATTGTAAAAAAACTCATCGCCTTGCACAATAGCGATGTGTTTTTAGAAAGTACTGTTGGAGAAGGCACCGTTTTTTACTTTGATTTAAAACTCAAAAAAGCAAAAGCAACAAACACAACCGTCGAAAGTCAGGCACAGGTGTTAGGCAGCAAAACTGTTTTGCTGGCTGAAGACAACAAAGTAAATGCAATGGTGGCCATCCGCCTGTTGAAAAACTGGGGGCTTGAAACTGAACATGCAGAAAACGGTTTACTGGTGGTTGAGAAGGCCAAACAAAAGCGGTTTGACTATATTTTGATGGACATCCACATGCCTGAAATGAACGGGTACGATGCCGCAAAGAAAATTCGTACTTCTAAAGGAGAAAACACCAATACTCCCATTTTTGCCTTAACGGCAGATGTAACAGCCGAAAACGAAGAAGAGTACACTAAATATTTTGATGGCTTTTTACGTAAACCTATTGAAATAAATAAGTTGTATGATGCCCTTGCAAAGACGCGATAATAATAGCTTCCCGCTTATTAATACTGAACAATAATATAAATTAATAAACGCGATTATTTTCATTGATTTTGTAGGTAGAGTTTATATATAAGGAGCAAATAAATCGATGTTGCGCCATTATTTTTTTGATTTACAATCATTTGTAAGGCTTAACAAACGGGAGACTTACAAATGCAATAAAAATGTAATAATTGGCAGAAAAACTGAACAAAAGCTTAAATTTTCGATAAAAACCTTAAAATAATATTTCGCTAATGATAATATAATCTATATCTTTGTTAAAACTATAGACAAAACTTTTACTAAATCTCTTTCCCTATGAAGGGTTTATTTGTAAAGACAGGAGTATGGGGGCAAGTCTTTACGCACACCTCGCAGGTGCCGGCATTTTGCAACTCCTTAGTGCAGGCACACAGTCTCGAAGAGCGGTTCTGTTCGCTCAGCGGGATGAATGAGCTCTTAATAAAGAGCTATCAAATCAATTTTACCTAGCGGTTCTATCATCGCTTAGGGTCCTGTATATTTTTTACACCTTACTCAAAGCATACTTAGGCGTTGGTTACGTGCTGCTTTGCTGCACTCAGCCGTCGTTTAGGTTTGTCAGTGGGTTTTGTGACTCTTCTTTTTCCTGTATTTCCCACAAAGAGGGAGGTATAATCTATTCTATTTCAAGAATTTATTACAAAACGATACACTTAAACCAAACAAAACGTATGATGGGCTTACACGTTAAGAATGGGGTTATTACTAAACTCTTTTCGCTTTTTTTACTTGGCTTTTTGCTCACATTCAATGCGGCAAAAGCGCAACTTGTCGGGGGGAACACCTACCCGATAAATGGCACACAAAATGCGCCTACTTCATTTGGTACAGTTGCCGATGCTTTTACTTACTTAAATGCTAACGGAACATCGGGCACGGGTACAATCACACTAGAAATTGCTGCCGGCTATCCCGGCGAAAGCACAACAATTCCGGCACTTATTGCCTACACAGGCATGCACCAAAGCCGGCCAATTATCTTAAAACCTGCAAGCGGACAGAATCCAACTATTGCCACTGCCCCAGCAGCAAACAGTGCCGTAATAAGGTTTAACGGTGCGAGGTTTTTTACTATTGACGGTTCTAACAACGGAACTACATCAAGAAACCTTACGATTACCACAACAAGTGCTACCACAACCGTAAGGCTGGTTGACTTTGTACCCACTGCTACCAGCAGTTGCAAACGCAACACGGTAAAAAACGTTACCTTAAGAGGTAACTCAACCACGGCAATAGCAAATACCTATGCCGCTATTTATTTAGGAAGCGGAACAGCTACCCCCGGAGCTGCTTTAACATTCGGAAACGACTCAAACTTATTTGAAAACAATTTAATCGAGGCTGTGCGTAATGGTATTTTTATCAGGGGAACCAATACAGCAGGCCAATATGATTTATATAACAGGGTGCTTAAAAACACCGTTGGTGGTACAATTGCACCCGGAGGCTCATTACCAACCACTTATTTTGGTGGAGTTTCCACCGTTTCGGGTATTTATCTGAACTCGCAACAAGGTGCCATCATTGATGGCAATACTGTTAGAAACTCTGTACAAGGGTATTACTATGCAAGGGGTATCCATTTGGATGCACTAGCTGCTGCAGGTGCTGCAAATAAAGACATCACCATAAACGGTAATACAATACATAGTCTTGTTTATAGCGGAACAGGCGGTTATGCCGACCATGGTATCCGTGTGCAGATTAACAACAACACTGCAAACAACATCAACATCACCAACAACTTTATTTATAACATTGCTGCTGATGGTGATAACTCAGGTACTTTTGATTATGGTGTAGCTGCCATCCAAATTGCTTCTAATGCGGCATCGGCACATTCAGGTGCTGGTGTAAACATTTACCATAACAGCATTAACTTGTATGATAACGGTACCCAAAAATTGCTAACCCGTACCAGCCTTATTGCTACATGTATCAACATGCAAACCAACATTTCAGGTGGTGTTAAGGTAGTAAACAATGCTTTTAGAAACTCTTACCCTGCTTCAACACCAGGTAATGCTAAAGCACTTATATACCACGCACAACACACAACATTAAACCCATTGCACCCCAGCAACGGCGGTTTGTGTAGTAACAACACCTTGTATGTTAACGGATCAAATAACACGAATGTGGTGGCAAGAGTTGCCGGTACAGATTATACCACATTTGCAAACTGGACAGCACTGGGTGTAGAAGCGAATTCTATGTATATAGACCCCCAGTATATTGCTAACAACGATTTACACACCCTAAGTTTTGACCTTGATATGGCCGGAACTCCTGTAGGTGTTACTAAAGATATTGATGGTGTCACACGAAACCTAACAAAACCTGATATTGGAGCAAGTGAGTATGCTCCTCCGAGGTACAACATTTCATTAGAAAGAATTGTGAGTCTTAATTCTGGATGTAACCTTGGCACAAAAACTGTCAAAGCTGTGATCAGAAATAAGGGTGTTGACACCATCTTTTCAGGAGATACCGTTGCTATGTGGTACCGAGTAAACGGTGGCACATATAGCAGAGATTCTATATTTATAAGCAGTATGTGGCTTCCCGGAGACTCAATGCAGTTTAGCTTTACACAACCTGCTAATTTCTCCGCATTTGGAAACTACACGGTGGTTGCTGGCTTTTATAGCAGCAAAGACCAATTTGGCGGTAACGACTCTGCCACCACAACCCTAAGTAACCATAACTGTTTAAATACTACTCCTTTTATCGCTGATTTTGAAAGTGGAGCAGACGGGTTTACTGAAACAGGTGGTGGTTGGGTGCTTGGTGCCCCTGCTAAAACAAATATTAACACTGCCGGAAGCGGCAACAACGCATGGGTTAGCCAAGGGTTAACCGGCCAATACAGCAACAACATGAGTGCCTACCTGTACTCACCTTTGTTTGATTTTTCAACTGCTTGCCAACCTTCGCTTACTTGGTTGATGAGGTTTGAGCTTGAAAACAACTACGATGCTGTGATTGTAGAAGCTTCTACCGATAACGTAAATTGGACGAAACTAACCGGCCTTACACCAGCATATAACAATGCCAGTGCAAACGGACCTGTTGCTCCTCCTAAGTTCTCAGGTAATAATAATAACTGGCAACGTTATAGCGCAGATTTAACAGCATACAAAAATGCTCCATTAGTGCGCTTTAGGTTCTTAATGGGTACTGATGGTAGTGTAACTACTTACGATGGTGCTGCTATTGACAGCGTTGCGGTTGAATTCTATCCTCCACTGGGTACGCTTAGCGTTTTGAGCGGTTTGCAAAACGATACCGGTTTTATACAAGCTCCTTATACGTTTAGTGCAAGCACTAAAGGACGCGTAGGTGTTGAACACCGCTGGTATTTAGACAATACTCTTGTTGATAGCCTAAACGGCGAGTACTCTACTTCATGGATGACCAACAGTACCCATGAAATTAAACTTATTGCCGCTACTTGTGCTGAAATAGACACCATTATTATCCCTATCGAGATAGTAACTCCAATTGGCCTACCTACCATTGACTTTATCGCTAATAAGTATGTAGCCGGTGTGGGTGACAACATTAAAATAACCAGCTTAACCGGTAACGGTGCCTTTGCATGGACCTGGTTAATCACTCCTGAAATCGGGTTTGATTATATCTCACAAATACCTGCTCAAAACTATTCTTTCATAGCGCCTACCTCAACTACTACACCTGATGCTGATTTGTTCTTCTATTTAGGAGATAAGTTTGACGTATGCCTTATTGCTGAAAATGTAAACGGTATAGATACCCTTTGCAAAAAGGAATATTTAACGGTTCACAACCAGTTTGATATTTGCGGATACTCTTCTGTTCCTTTCCCTACCGGAAAAGTTTTCGACTCGGGATTGGGTAACACTAATTACTCAAATAGTGATAACTGTACTTCTGCTATTGAGCCTGAATGTGCAGATACTATTTTCTTGAAGTTGAACAAACTTGTTACTGAGTTTAACGCTGATTATCTGCGTATATACGACGGTGACGAGACAACCGGAACTCCTTTGTGGGATGCTAACTTATATCCAAATGGATTGAGTGGAAATCTTAACCAAGTATTGAATATGCCATCAACTATGGTTGCAACCCAAGGCCGTGTTACTGTTGTATTTACTGCAGATGGCGCAAACGTAGCCGAAGGTTTTGAAATTGAATACTGGAGTGTGAATGCCACACAAAAATCAGCTGCTGCGTTTGCTGCTCCTGATACTTTCTGTACTTCTACCGATATTGTTGTGAAAAACAATACCAACGAAGAAGGATACACCCGCTACTATTGGGATATTGATGCGGATAACGTAGACGACTACTTTACCAAAGAACTTGATTTCCAATACACAACTCCCGGAAATTACACCATAAGGCTGGTAGCCACTAACTGTATTGGTTCTGATACTGTTTACAAATCAATAGTAATACAAAACCCTTCAGTTAAACCTGCTACAAATTTTGCAGCTGACATTACTAACCCTTCTGTTGGTGATTTCGTTCACTTGTCAAATACAACTCCCGGTTGTGTACAAGGGTTTAACTGGATAATTACTCCAAATACTTTCTCATACCGCAACGGTACCGGTGCTTCTAGCGCCAATCCTGAGTTAGTGTTTAACGCTCCCGGTTGCTACAACGTAACCCTTATTACTTGGAATGGTGTTGGATACGATACATTAGTCCGTACCTGCTACTTCAACGTAAAAACTATGTGCAAGCCTTTCGTATCGCAGTTAAACGCTGACATAGGCATTAGCCGTATGAAGCTAAACACTATTGATAACCAAAGTGCCGCAGGTACATCAGCATATACAAATTATACCAACATATACAGCACTGAGCTTGTATTGGGTGGTGTGTATGAGCTAACGCTTGAAAGGCCTACTACTAAAAACACCATAAGCCGCAAAGCATGGATTGACTATAACCAAGACGGAACTTTTGATGCCTCAGAGGTTATTGCAACAGAAACCAATGCTTCAACCTTAGTGTTTAAAGCTAACTTTAAGGTATCTAAAACTGTTCCCACAGGATATACCCGTTTGCGTGTTGGTGCATCGTTCTCTAACAATTCTCCAAATGCTTGCGGCTCTAACTTTGTAGGTGAGTTTGAAGACTACCGTATTATTATCATCCGCGATGATATTAAACCCGTTATCACCCTTATTGGTTCAAACCCGATAACTGTTGAGAGAGGCCGTGGTTATACTGAACTTGGCGCAACTGCACTTGACAATATTGATGGCGATATAAGTGCAAATATTGTTATGACTGGTACCGTAGATACTATGGTTGTTGGTTCTTACACCATTAGCTACAATGTTTCTGACAGTACAGGTAATGCTGCCACAACAGTTACCCGCACGGTACTTGTTACTCCTGATGTAACCAAACCTGATGTAACACTTAACGGCAACGCCAGCGACACAATTATTGTATTCAGTTCATACACTGATTTGGGAGCTACTGCTACTGATATAGTTGACGGTAACCTAACTTCTGCAATCCTTGTTTCGGGTGCGGTTGATACTGCTAAAGTAGGTACATACACCCTTACTTATTCTGTAACTGATGCATCGGGTAATACCGGAACTATCAGCAGGTTTGTAACTGTATTGGATACTGCTAAACCAGTAATTGTTCTATTAGGTAACAACCCATTGATTTGGGCAGTAGACGTTGCTTATGTTGACCCGGGCCATCAGGTAATTGATAACTACGATACTTCGTTGGTTGCTACCATTACCGGCACCGTTAACGAAAAAGTAACCGGTACTTACCAATTGTTCTTTAACGTAACTGATAACAGCGGTGCAAGTGCTACTACTGTAATCCGTGACGTGGTTGTTTCTGATACCATTAAACCTGTGGTTACCATCATTGGTCCATCAGTAGTTGAAATGGATGTGTTTACTTCATACTACGAGTTCGGCTCATCAGCTACCGATAACTACGACAAAGCACTAGGCGCAGTTTCTGTGGTGGGTGTTGTTGATACTGCCGTGGTTGGTGATTATGACTTGAAGTATGTGATAACTGACAGCGAAAACAATACTTCTGACACTGTGATACGCACAGTACGTGTATTGGATAGGGTAGCCCCTGTGGTGATTGTTCATAACCCGATTGTGATTGAACGCACACAAACTAAACCCAGTCTTGCCGACTCAGTAGATTACACTGATAACTATTACCCAAAAGCAGCCCTAACTCTGAATATTACAGAAAGCATTGATGTGAACGTTGAAGGATATTATACTGTTGAATACACCGTAACCGACCCATCAGGCAATACCAGCACCGTTGGTAAAGGCCTTGTAGTAGTGAAAACTGCTACAGGTATTATGCCTGCTGTAATTAATGACGCTGCGGTTAAAGTATATCCAAACCCAACGACTGAAAAAGCATATGTTTCAATGGAATTCATCCGTGAAACTTCGGCCACAATTAGCGTGTACAACATGATTGGCCAAAAAGTATTGGAAGTAAGCCCAGAAGGCAACTTCCAGTCGAAAGTAGTTGAATTAGACCTTCAACACCTTAACGCAGGTAATTACATTATCCGTGTACAAGGTGCTGACGGTGTTGCCAACAAAAAACTGGCAATCACTAACTAAGACCAACCTACCATATCTACCTATACCTTGCCCCGCTGCGGATACTCTTCTGCAGCGGGGTTTTTGTTTAGTCTCGGTTAGTGGTTGTAAAAATTGTAATTACGATTATTATTCGCCCCAATGTTGTTTCTCAGTGTCGCTCCACAACGAAGGGAAAAACTTGCGTTGCTGAAACTGCGGGTGAAGGTATTTCTTCCATTCAGAACCGCCTGTAGCGGCTTTATTCTCTCCCTTACTGTCTAAGTAGTGTTTTGCGGTATTTAGGTGCACCAACGGCCATTCAATGTTATACAAACGGTCAAACTCTCTGAATTTTTGTTTCAACTCTTCCGAGGGGTTGCTGATGCCATTAAACTTATCTTCTACTGTATTCCCCTTCATTTGGTAGGCCAGCGCCACGAATTGGGCATGATACTTCTCCTCAAACTGTCGAAGAGTAAGGGTTTTCTCACCCGTTTTGCGATTAAGCCCCGCATCTTTCCAATAAATATGCCCAAAACATTCTTCAATACTTGGGTTAGCCTGCAAATGCTGTTTACCTGCCTCGTTTACAAGATTTTCTAAACGGGTGCAGTAAATTTCAATAAAGCGGAATTGTGCGCTTTGAAAACCGCTTGCAGGCGCCAACGCCGTACGGAAGGTGTTATAGTCATCATAGTCCATGCCGTCTTTCATTATATCAAATGAGTTTATCAGCATGGCCGTATAGCGGTTGATGCGGCTTATTTTGGTAATCAAAAACGATTCATCGGGCTGTGTTTCTGCACAAATTTGTTTCACCTCGTGCAGCACCAGTTTCAACATCAGCTCAGTAACCTGATGGTACATGATAAAAATTTCCTCATCCTTAAACCCTGTTTTAGGCTTTTGCAATGAGAGTAAGGTATCCACCTCAATATAGTCCCAGTAGTTTATCGGCTTTGCTTGCAGCAGGCCTTTCAAATAAGTGTCGGGGTTCTCGCCAAGGGCTTTGTACTTTTCGTTAATGGCCGCAATAAGTTGTTCTTGGTCAGTCATAGTATGGTTGTTGTTTTGTTAACTCTAATGTATTCTATCTTGTGTAAAAACATTTCGGCCATGCGGTTTCCGCGCCATTTGGCCTCCTGTGCTTTTAAGCCTGTAAAATGTTCATCAACTGTGTTTTCAAAAAGGGCCAGCCAACGGTCAAAATGTTCTTTGGCTACCTCAAGTTTGGCATGTGGAGCAAAGGGGCTGCCTAAATAAGTGTGCTCTTCCAGCAACACCGTTTGCCAAAAGCGGTACATCTTTTCCAAATGTTCAGGCCAGCGGTTTTGTATCACACCATTAAAAATGGGGCCTAATAATTCATCCGCCCTCACTCGGTCGTAAAATGTATTTACCAGCAATTGTATGTCTTCAAGCGTTTCAATTTCCTTTTTCATCTCCATGCTCCTTTCATTTTCAACTCTTATTTTAAGAAGGTTATTCCTGTTTTCAATCCGTTACTCAAGTCGTAAAGAGTCGTGGTTTCCAGCATTTCGCGCAAACCGTCGCGTATGGCCTTAAACTGATTATGCAGCGGGCAAGGGTTTTTCTCAGAGCAAGCCTTCAGTCCCAAACCGCAACCTACGTATATCGAGTCCCCGTCTATTGCCTTTACAATGTGCTGTAAGGTGATGGTTTGCACTCTTTCAGGCTCAATAGCAAAGCCCCCTGCGGGGCCTTTAATAGATGTAACGATACCGCTTTTAACTAACTGTTGTAATATTTTAGCCGTAAACGCTTCGGGCGAATCTATCCTTTCGGCGATATCCTTAAGACCTGCCCGCTGACTCTGTTCAGCCTTTGTTGCTAAATAGAGCGTTGCCCTTATTGCATATTCACAAGCTTTTGAAAACATACTTTTTGTTGTGGCAAAGGTAGGTTTCTGATTATTATCGGACAAGTTTGTCCGATAATAATTCCCTCGTTCTCAATTCTATTTATCGAAAAAACAAAAGTTACACGCGCTGTTTTGTGAGAAACTGACCATTTTTTTGTTCTTTGCACGATAAAGCTATTTTAAGCGTTCTTTTAACATTACAAATCTCTGATATATGAAGAAATACCTGACGTGTGCCTTGTTGCTGCTTGCCATTGCCCTACCCTCTGTGGCGCAAAAGAAAAATAAATACCAAGGACTGCTTTGGGAAATTACGGGCAACTCGCTTAAAAAACCATCGTACTTATACGGTACCATGCACGTGAGCAATAAGGTGGCGTTTCACTTAAGCGATTCTTTCTTCATCGCACTGAACAATGTGGATATGGCCGCATTGGAAATTGACCCCCGCATTTGGCTTGACTATATTTATGAAAATGAACCTTCGGTTTTATCAGACCATTGGAACTACAGGGATAAAGATAACGAAGGAGGTATAGGGCACACCAAGCACCTTGCCGAAAAACGGAAAAGGGCGTTGAAAATTGCCCTTTCGAGCGACTTAGAGGTGCTGAACTATCTAATGTTCCGCAACGACGAATACTCCGACAACTTTGAAGAAGATACTTATCTGGATTTATACATTTTTCAGACAGCCAGAAAACTAAACAAACGGTTTAAAGGTCTTGAAAGTTTTGAAGAGCTTGACCAGATAAATGAAGATTTGGCTAATGACGACCAAACAGAGGATTACATACCCGGTAGCAGTCGCTACAGTGGCGACGATGACAACCCGCTTTCGTTTGGTGAAAGGGTGGAGGATGCTTATCGCCGAGGCGACCTTGATTTGCTTGACTCGCTAAATGTGGTAGGTGCCAGCAAAGCGTTTGTTGAGCATATTCTATTCCGCAGAAACATCAACATGGCCAACCGCATGGATTCTATTATGAAAGACCAAACCCTGTTTACTGGCGTGGGGGCTGCCCATTTACCGGGCGAAAAGGGTATTATAGAATTGCTGCGCAAAATGGGTTACACGGTGCGCCCTGTAACTATCGGAGAACGGGATGCCGACCAAAAGAAAAAACTGGATACACTTCGCTTTGGGGTTACGTTTTCTCCTTACACCTCATTCGATGGGTATTGCAAGGTAGAAACCCCCGGCAAGCTGTTTGAGTTTCCGGGTAACGAAACGTCGAAGCAATATTTGTGTGCCGATATGATTAACGGTGCGTACTACCGTGTGATGCGTGTTAAAACATTTGCTGAGTTGCTTAATAACGATAACCAGTACTTATACAAAACCATCGACAGTTTGTTGTATGAAAACATACCCGGTGAAATATTGAGCCAAAAGAAGATTACAAAGTTTGGATTTGAAGGGTTTGATATTACCAACCGCACGCGCAAAGGCGGACACTTGCAACGATACCAGATTTTTGTAACCCCTGCCGAAATCTTTATTTTTAAACTGGCAGGTAATGGTGAATATGTAAACGGACCTGAGGCGGAACGCTTTTTCAACTCTATACGGATAGAGGTACCCGCCAAAACCAACTGGCAAAACTTTTATGCACCCGATAGCCTTTTCACCATTCGTATGCCCCATGCGCCATTGTATTATAACGACACTACCGTTTTTAGCAAATGGTTGCCCGGCCACGAGTACAGTGCCATTGATTTTGAAAACCGTAATCAGTATTATTTAATTAAACAGAATATTTCGCAGGGCAAGTTTTTGGAAGAAGACTCAATACGTGTGGAGCGGATTGCTTTTGAGTTTTTAGACAATAATAACCTTGAAGAAATAAGCCGTAAGTTTTATTACAACAATACCCGCCCTGTACTGGATATTTTGTTCCTTACTCCTGACAGTAACCGATTGAAAGTGCGCTTTACCATTAAACTCACTACACATTATACGATTGCTTGTAAATACAGTAAAGATTCAACAGCCGCAGACAATTACATTAATTCTTTTGCCATCATGCAGAGGGATTACCCCAATGCCGAAGAGTACGTAGACTCTACCCTTTTGTTCAGGGTTAAAACAGGATATACCCCTAAGAAAACGGGGAACTTTCAAGGGCGTTACACCACCAAAAAAGTAAAAGAACATAAAGGCGACTCGAGAACGGCTTCGTTTTTCCCGCCTAACAGTTATAACGGGGTGTATGTTGATTATTACCGCTACGGAAAATATTATAACCTCGTAGACTCAGCCAAATATTGGAAAAACACAGGCAATAACTCTGATTTTATAACCAGTTATCGTAAGCTTGAACACAAAGACGGGTATACTTCTGTAGAAACTAAATATGCCGATACCGGAAGCAGTGTGGTTAAATGGAGTAAAGTGATTATTAAAAACAGTGTGAAATACACGCTTACCAGCCAATATGATACTGCGGAAGGCCCTAGTGAATTTTTGAAAACGTTTTATGCCACGTTTGAGCCATTACCCGATACCACAGTGGGTGAAAACCTGTTTACCAGTCGTGCCAATGTGTACATAAATGATTTGAACGGGGATAGTGCGCACAGGGCGCAGGCGTTAGAATCAATGGGACAGATGGATTTGTTCCCTGAGGATATTGAAGCATGGAAAACGCTGATTGATACCTGCGACAGCCGCAAGAAAAACTACATAGATTATAAAGTAAAAATCATTAATAAAATACGCGAAATAAAGCTGCCCGAAAATGTGGACTACCTTACCTCGTTGTATTACAAAGCAGGCGATACCTCGGCGTTGCAAATGGCTGCCTTGTATTCAATGGCAGCAATCAAAACCGAAAAATCATATAAAAAGATACGTGAGCTTATTTTAGAAGAAACTCCGTTGGTTTCAGAATATAATACCAGTGATATTTTCAGGTATTTTGACGATTCGCTGCAACTGAGCAAATCGTTTTATCCCGATTTCTTCCAGTTAATGCCTTATACAGAGTACAAGAAAGAGTTGGTGTTACTGCTGGCTAAATTGGTTGACAGCAGCCAGATTAAACCCAAGGTGTACAAAAATATGTATCCGCAATTACTAACCGAAGCTAAGATTGCTCTTAAACGCCAAACCCGTGAGGATTTAAGCAACGGAACTAATAGCAGTTATTACGCAAACCAATATTTAGAGAATCTTTCGAGTACTTTATTGCCTTTTTATAAGGACAAAAAAATAAAAGGGTTTTATGAGAAGTTAATGGGCTTAAACAACCTGAATATAAAACTCACAATTATAAACCAAATGCTTAGGAACGACATTAAAGTGGCCGACAGCTTGTTTACTCCGTTTGCTAAACACACCTTGTACCGGGCAAAACTGTATAAAACCTTAGCGGCACTTGAACAAAGCGAACGCTTTCCTAAGAAGTTTGAAACACAAGAACTGATAGTGCAATCGCTGTTTAAGGCAGAGGAATCGTATGCTGATACCTTTGTAATGCTGGATAAGCGAATGGTGGAGTTTAAAGGGCAAAAGGGCTGGGTGTACTTCTTCAAGTATAAATCTGAACGCGGTGATAATTGGTACACAGGGGTGTGCGGGCTACAACCCGATGACACTACTAAAGTAAATACCAATACCTTGATAAATAACAGCTTTAATAACAAGTTTAACGAAAATATCAGCGTTGAAAAGCAGTTTACCATACTGTTGAAGAAAACAATGCTGATGCGAAAAGGAAACAGCTATGATTATTAAACAAAATAAAAGCGGCACGAATCCCTTCGCGCCGCTTTTTCTGGAGATGATATGAAGTAAGCTGTTTATGAGTGTTACAGAACTCTTACGTCTTTAACTTTAATCACAGGTTTTAATTTATAATCGCCTTCACCGGTTTTGATAACAGATGCCGCAGCATCAAAATCAATGGTGATATCAAGGGTTTGGTCAATGGGGATGGTTTGGTTGATATTGATTTTAAGCCCTGTTTTATCGCCGCTTGGGATAGTAAGCGGGAAGGTACCAACCGAGTCAATCACTACGGTGTTGTTGGTGCCTAAAATCAAACGCATTTGGTTTACCTTACCGGGGTCAAGCGCAGTTCCTGATGCGATAAGTGCAGTAACACTGTCCCTTAGGGTAAGCAGGTCGTAAACCCCTGCGTTGGTGGGTAGTGTAATCCATCCGTTTACACTATCGCCGTCGTTATATTTAATCTCCACCGCCACAACCTCAACATTTACTTCTTTAAAATCGCCGGGTGCATCGGTCATGTGTACCCTCATGCTGCCTTGTCCTTCGGGCGAAGGGTCTTTTTTACATGATACAAGAGCAAAGGCGGCAAACAATAGTGCTAAAATCAGTTTTTGGGTTTTCATAATCGTATTGGTTTAGTGTTCTTATTATTAATAGTTATTACCGTTTGTTAGAAAGTGAACTTAATGCCCAAGCCGGGGTCGAAGGCCATAAATACGTGGTTGTGGGTGGTAAACTCAACGTAGGGTTTTATGTCAAAGCTTAATGCAAAGGGTATGGGAGGGATTTTGTACTCTAAACCCAATGTACCGTCGATACCAATTCCTGCCCCGCCTTCCTGATAACGGTAGTAGCGGTACCAATAGCCTCTGCGGCCTTCGCGGTAGTAGTAATACCTGTCGTTGTAAAAAGTAGCGTGGGCACCGATACCGTAGTACCATTTAAGACCGGGTGCTGATGGTGCTGCAACGTGCCACTGGTACATACCGGTGATGCTGAAGGCACTGGGCCAAACCCCTATAATTCCTTCAATAGCATTACCGTTACCCATAAAGTGCTTGATGGTAAGGCCAGAAGTGTGTCCTACACGCATACCGATTGCAGTGCGGTAATTACCGGTGTTGATGGCTGGGCGTTGTGCTGCTGCCTCTTTAAAACCCAATATTGCAATACCTGCAATAAAAAGGGGTAATAGTTGTTTAGTTAATGGTTTCATGGCTGTAGGTGTTGGTTGGTTTGATAAACCCAAACACGGTGCCAGCCAAAAAATATTTTACAACTTGCTGAAAAATAAGAAATTATGATTTTCGTGTAGGCTTGCCATTTTCCCAATTTGGGAAAGTGATTGCCAAACTAAGAATTAAAGCAGGGTTATTCCCGCTCTTTAAGCATACGATAGATGGTCGATTTGCCTATATCCAACTTATCGGCTACCAACTTCACATCGTTATTGTACTTTTTCAGGTAATGTTCTATTAAACGGTATTCGTATTCTTTCAATGTCATTTCACCGCCCAAAGTATCCGGCATACTGTCCGCGTGGGCAGTAGTAATATCATCGGCGGTAATATCCGCGCCGTTGCTCATCACTACAGCAAGCTCTACCATCGATTTAAGCTCACGGATATTGCCCGGGTATGCGTACGAAAGCAGCTTGGTGCGCCCGCTTTCAGCAATCCCTGCGGGCGGCATTTTGTTTTCTTTGCAAAAGGCATTGATAAAGTATTTGGCCAGCAACAGCACGTCTTTTCCGCGCTCACGCAACGGAGGTAAATGAACGGGCAAGCCAAACAAGCGGTAGTATAAATCTTCTCTGAATTGCTTTTGTTTCACCAACTCTTGCAGGTTGCGATTGGTGGCAACAATAATGCGGCAATCGGTTTTTACAGGGGTATTGCTGCCCAGCCGTGTAATTTCTTTTTCTTGCAACGCACGTAGCAGTTTTGCCTGAAAAGCAATGTCCATTTCACCTATCTCGTCCAAAAACAAAGTACCGCCGTTGGCTTCTTCAAATTTTCCGATGCGGCGGGTTAATGCCCCTGTAAATGCACCTTTCTCGTACCCGAAGAGTTCGCTTTCGATAAGTTCTGACGGAAGTGCGGCCACGTTAACGGCCACAAACGGATTGTTTTTGCGGGGTGAATTGTAGTGTATGGCCTTTGCTGCCACTTCTTTGCCCGTGCCTGTTTCGCCCGTAATGCAAACCGTGATATTGGTGCCCGAAGCCTTTTCGAGCAAGTTCAGCACCCCTTCAACGGCAGGGCTTTCGCCTATAATTGTCTTTTTGAAATCGTACTTGCTTTGTACCTCGCGCTCCAGCGTAACGATGCGCTCTTTAAGGTGGCTGTTTTTGCGGACGTTATTTACTGTAGTAAGCAACCGTTCGCGTATGTCTTTTTCTTTCACAATGTAATCGTAAGCCCCTTCCTTCAAAAGGTTTACGGCTGTTTTTATATCGTCTTGTTCAGAAATAATAATTACTTCCGCATCAGGGCATTTGGCTTTTATCTTACCCATCAATTCTTCGCCGTCCATATCGGGCAAACGATAGTCAATGGTGATAACCGAAGGGTTTTCGTCGATGTGTTTCAGTACTTCCCCTCCCGAAAAGAAACTCTTTACTAAATAATCGGGATTTAACGACAGGGTGTACACCAGCAACTTATTGTACCACTCGTTATCCTCAACCACAAATACTGTAAAAGGAGGTTGCTTCATATTACAAGTATATAGAAAACTACTTACAGGTGCTTCAACTCGGTCTCAAGCAAGCCTATTATAAGGGCCGCCTCGGCTTTGGCATCTGCTACCTCAGCTTCCATGTTGAGGGTGCTGCCTTGTTCGCGGGCACTCAGTTCAATAGTTTTTAGTTTTTTAAGCAATGTATTGGCTTGCAAATGGCGGCAGGGCGGCACTATTTTATGCGCCGCATCGGCCAATGCTTCGCTGTCTTCTTGGGCAAGGGCGGTTTCCATTCCGGCAATGCCGCTTTGGGTGGTGGTTATAAACACCTGCACCATCTCACGCACAAAATTAATATCGCCGTTTGATAGTGCCCTTAGCTCCTCTAAATCATACTTTTTATCGGCGTTTTCTGCTGATTTTGCCTCTGCTGCATCATTATCAGTATTTGCCTGCTCATCGGGCTTGTTAACTGCGGCGTTAACCAGTAGCCTATACAGGCGGCCTTCATTAAACGGTTTAGATAATACGTGTTGCATACCTGCCTGCTTGCACCCTTCAATCTCAGCTTGCTGTGTGGTGGCTGTTAGTGCAATAATGGTAAGTTGCGCCTTATTAGGGTCGGGTAACTGGCGTATTTGCTTAGTTGCTTCTATACCGCTCAGTACAGGCATCCGCACATCCATTAATACGGCGGTATAGGTATGGTTGATAACGGCTCCAACGGCTTCTGCACCGTTATTAACCACGGTTACCTCAACACCCCACTTTTTAAGAATTGTGCTGATTAATCTGCGGTTGTATTCTTCATCGTCCGCTACCAATATGCTAATGCCCTTTAACTCGCTGTTTTTAGTTTCTACTACTTCAGTGGTTTCTAAATCACTTTCGGTGCCTATCGCATAGGGGATAATAACGGTTACCCGTGTACCCTTGCCCACTACACTGCTCAAATCAATACTGCCTTCTAATAATTCTGTCAGCTTTTTCGAGATGGTAAGCCCAAGCCCTGTGCCGCCATATTTGCGGGCATTGCTGCTATCGGCTTGCTCAAACTCGTTAAAAATGGTTTTCAGTTTTTCCTCTTCAATGCCTATGCCCGTATCTTGCACGGTTACTTGCAAAGAAACCGCATCAGTACCCTTGGGCAAGGCGGTGAAACGCACACTTACTTCTCCCTTTTCGGTGAATTTAATGGCGTTTGCCATTAGGTTGAGTATAATTTGACGCAGGCGGACAGGGTCGCCAATACAAATTTCGGGTACGGCATCGGACACCGAGGTTTGGATTTTCAAACCCTTATCAGTAGCCGCAGGCTGCATTAACAAGGCTGATTCGTGCAACAATTCAGCGGGCTTAAATCCAACGGACTCAAACCCGAGTTTGCCTGATTGTATTTTTGAATAGTCCAGTATATCGTTAATTATCCGTAATAAATGGTCGGATGATTTTTTAACAATTTGCAGTTGTTCTTTTTGCTCTTTGGTTAGTTTGCTTTGCAGCAGTTGCCCGGTAAACCCCGCAATGGCATTCATTGGGGTGCGTATTTCGTGGCTCATGTTGGCCAAAAAGGTTTCTTTGGTTTTTGCCAGATTTTCGGCTTGTATTTTGGCATCGCGCAAAGCAGCACGATAGGCTTTATTTTTCTTTGAATAACTTAAGATAAAAAAGCTGGTAACTGCCAAAAGACCGGTTGCCAGCACACAAAATATTATTATATAAAAATTAGTTTGGTTTGCTTGCTTAGTAATTTTTATGGCCTTGCGTGAGTTGGAAGTACGCTCAAAGTTCTCCATTTTTTTTATGAGTGAGCGTATTTTATCCATTACTATTTTATCCTCTTTGGTAAGGTACAACTCCTGCTCTTTCAACTCTTTTAGCTGAGATAACTGGTTGGTTTTGGCCTTATTTATCTCTTTCTCAACATCTTTTATAGTAAGTCCTGATTTTTTATCTTCCTTTTTTGAGGGGCCGAATATTTTATCAAAAATATTGGTGCTTTTTTTTGACGCGTCTTTTTGCCGTTGTTTTTCTTGTGCCGATAATTTTTGGGCAATTTTCTGCAATTCGTCGGCTACTTTTTCATTGTTTTCTAACAGCAATAACCTGTTTAATAGCGAGTATTTAATTTCAACCAGTTGGGCTACGCTATCGGCAAGTTTCACTTGGTATTCATCGCCGCTGCTTTGTTGTTTCAGCAAAGCCATTCGCCCGTCTACCTGAGAGATTGACTCATAAAACGGAGTGAGGTAGCTGTCATCATTGGTAAGCCGGTACGATTTCATACTGCTTTCCGCATCTGTTAAATCGCCTACCACTTGTTTCAGTAAGTCAATCTTTGAGTTGGGCTGGGTGGCTTCTTTGGCATCAATGATAATGCCGTGCAAACTGTTAAAAGTAAACACCCCGATGGCAGTAACCATAGCCAGTACCAGCGAAAGTATTACGATAATCCGCAGCTCAAATGAAAACACTTTTTGTCTCATCAATACTTTCAAAGTTCGGGTTTTTGGAGAGTAAATACCGTTGTTTTAGTTATACAAATGCGTGTTATTGTTAAGTGTGCTGTTTATAATGTCTTCTACTATAAAACAGCTGCGGGCAAGAGCTGCGGTATCTTTATAAATAAACTCAAAGGCACCGAGGCTTATTGTATTGTACATACTTTGAGGGTTGCGCACCTGCGATATCACTATGATTTTACAGTCGCGGCATTTTTCGCGTATTTTAGTAATTATTTCAAGCGCGGTAAGGCTGCCCAAATAAAAATCAACAAAGGCTATATCGGTATCTTCTTTTAAGTTGGCCAAAAAATCATAAGGGCTCATAAATGAGCTGATTTCGAAATCATAATTCTTTTGGGCCGAAATAATATCGGTATAGTTTTTCAACTGTTTTGAAAGGAGCCTGTTATAAAACTCATTGTCTTCTAACACGGTTATCCTATATCTTTTTGTAGGTATCATAACGGTATTTATTAGAGTGAAACATTTATAAAAAAGGGGGCCGAAGCCCCCCTTTACCCACCATACAGTGTTATAGGGCTATCTTACCCATTTGGGTAATTTGTCCCTCAACAATCACCACTCCGCTTAGTTCTTTATTCTGTTTTTCAACATCATCAATCGCTTTGGCTGCAGGGTCAATTATTAGTTTATATACTCCGGGTTTTATTCCCTTCAGCATAAACTTCCCTTCAGCATTTATGTAAGTGGCAAAAGTGTTGGTGCCGTCGGTAATTACAATGGCTGCGTTGGCTTGACCCTCAACTTCGCCTTGTATGCCGGTACGGGCATCCTTTATTTCACGTATAACGGGTTGTAATAAGTATTTGTTACCATCTTCAATAACAGAGGCCGCGGCATCAAAATCAAGCAATACTTCGGCTCCGGTTTGGGCAGTGACGGTTTCATTGATGGCTATTTCAACCTCGTTGGCCCCGCTGTACAACCACACTAAATCAACCCTGTTATCGCTTTTAATAATCCCGCCATAGTTTGCCAGTGCATAGGCATTTAATTTAAGCTCAGCCTGTGGGTCAAACTTCACTTTCAATTTTGTGTAAACACCTGCCTGTGCATTGTTTTTTACGGCAATTTCGGTTTCAATACCATTGGTAAGGCTTACCACATTTATTGCTTTTGCCCTGTTATCAATAGTTACCCAGCCTTGGCCTTCAAGATAGGCTTCAACGCTCACCACTTTTACATCCAAGGCTTCAAAATCACCGGGAGCATCTGTCATTTTCACAGTAAACGATTGTCCTGCTGCACCGGGGTTATCTTGTGGTGCAGGGGCAGCATTTTCTTCTTTTTTGCAGGCTGTCATAAGAAACATACATGCAAAAGTCATAACGAATAGATTTTTTAGAGTTTTCATGGTGTTACTGTTTTAGGGTGAAACAATTAGGTTAACACTTTACTTAAATACGAACTGTGTGCCCGATTAACACATCGCCAAAAAAACAGATATAAATACCTATATAATAAAGTCTTACCTGTGCTTTATTTGTAGCGTTAAAGCGTTACGAGTGTGCGCAGTTTTCCAAAATTGGGATGAACAGTGCCAAATTGGGATTTTAATTACCCTTTTTATCCCTTAAATACACTTGTATTTTAACACCGTTCGTATAGTTTTGTATTTACACTCTATTCAAGTTTATGAAACGCATTGCTTTGTTCAGCTTCGTGCTTATTTCCTTTTTCCTGATACTTTTTTTTCTAAGCCCTTTTATTGGTCTTGATTTTTCAGGGACAGAGGCCTTTATGAAATCGAACAACGGCCTTTGGGCAGCATTGGCAGGGGTAGGCTTATTAATTATCGACTTTTTTCTTCCCGTTCCCTCGAGCCTGATAATGATTTACCACGGAGTATTGTTCGGGCCTGTGTGGGGGGCTGTTCTTTCAGTTATCGGGGGAATGGGTGCCACATTTACGGGGTACTATGCGGGTAAGAAAGGACAAACGTTTTTGCTGCGTTTCATTCCCCAACAAGATATTGAACAATCGGCCAAGTTTTTTGAGCGTTGGGGATTGCCCATCATTGCCATTACACGGCCTGTTCCTTTACTTTCTGAGGCCATTGCCGTTGTAGCAGGCATGAGCAAAGTGAAACCAATGCCAATGGCGTTATATTCTTTGTTGGGTTTAATTCCTTCATCGGTTATTTATTCGTTAGCAGGTGCTTATGCGCTGGATATTGAGGGCGGAATCGTCTCTTTCTTAACCGTTATCGGTATTTCAGCCGCGGGTTGGCTAATCAGTTCTTACTTTCAAAAGAAACTGCAACAAACTGCTTCGTAAAGCATAACACCGTACTTATTCATGCTTAAAAAACTATCCATAACATCCTTTCTGTTGTTGCTTGTCATTACAGCAGCAGCAAACGATACCACTAAGAAAAAGCGACCCATTGGTGTTTTTCCGGTGCCAGCTTTCGGTTACGCGCCTGAAACACGTTGGTATGTGGGCGCAGTGGCCTTGTTTGATTTACGCTTTCTGCAAAAAGATTCTCTTTCGCGTGTTTCGAGCGCAAAGGCCGAGGTGAACTATACCCAAAACAAGCAGTTTATTGCCGAGATACAATGGAATGCTTTTGCCAAAAGCGGCCAATGGTATCACGAAGGGGTGCTGGGCTACCGCAAATTCCCTGAGTTGTATTGGGGTGTCGGGGCGGCCACAGAGGATAGCGTGAAGGAGCTTTACAGTGCCAGCCGTATTGAGGCCGACATACGCTCGCTGAAATTGGTAGGCAAGAATACATTTATAGGCTTGCGCTACCGCTTGCAAAATATGTTTGGGGTAGAACCCAAACAAGGCGGGCTGCTTGAAAACAGCAGTAAGTATGGGGCAAAGGGCGGAATATCATCTGGCATTGGTCCTGCCTTTTTGTACGATAGCCGTAAAAATGCCCTTAATGCCCAACAAGGGTTGTTTATAGCTGCCAGTGCTATGCATTTTGGCAAATCGCTGGGCAGCAACTACAGTTTTAACCGTTTTGAAGCGGATGCCCGCACCTATGTGAAGGTGAAGAAAACCATGTTGGCTTTTCAGGCATACACGGTACTAAACGAAGGGACACCTCCCTTTAGGCTGATGGGCTTAATGGGTAGCGACCGCGATATGCGAGGATACTACCAAGGCCGCTACCGCAACCAAAACTACCTTGCTTTGCAGGCCGAGTGGCGTGTACCTGTGAAATGGGGGCTTGGCTTTGCAGTGTTTGGCGGAGCAGGCGAGGTTTTTGAATGGGGGAAACCCTACACCATGCAGGTGTTTAAATATACTGCCGGCGGAGGACTGCGCGTGCGGGTGGATAAGAAAAGTAACGTAAATATGCGCTTTGACTATGCGGTGGGATACAAAACAAGCGGATTTTATGTGGCCTTTGCCGAAGCTTTTTAAAAATAAACTTACATACACTAAACCAAAAATATCATGAGCATCTTTAACTATCCGAGAATTAATTTCACAGGTCTTTTAATGGTGAATGTGGGCACAGCGAATAACGACGATTACTCGAGTGATGTGTTCCCTGCCGGAAGCCCTTATGCGGGTCAACCTGTACGATTGGCCGATTCTATTAATGTGCAGGCAATAACGTACGGAATGAACGATTCGGACTGGATTGCATGGGCGCAAACCCAAGGCACTTTCGCAAAACCTTCACAATCAACTGCTGTGGCTGCAAAAATTGCCAACAGCAGCCGTTCGGAAGGGGGAGCCTCAACAGCTGCTACTCCTACCGAAACCCCTGTACAGCTTATCCCCGGCGAATGGAACTACTACGGCGACATGGGACTAACCATGATGGGAGTTAATGTTGTAGGCGTTGACGACCCTGCTAATGTTATCCCTGCAAGTCTTATGACGCAACTGCGCGGGGCATCATTGTCTTACAACAATCGCCCCGACAGTACAGGCCGTACAACGGGTATGCTGATTGACGTGAACCCCGAAGACCCTTCGTGCTCGCAGGTGTTTACCGATTTTTTATCGCTTACGTTTAACGAGGAGTTCTTAATGTCGGGCAAGCCCAGCAAAGCATCTACCCGTTGGATTAACTTTCAGCGTAATGCCAACCTTACCGGACCCAACGGGGCTGCGGCAACCTTTCAATGCGTAATCCCGCTTTCTGAATTGCAAGGCCAGCCCATATTAGCGGGTATGCCCCAAACATCGCCCACAGGGCAGGCATTGGCAGGCGTTGTGTGCCAGTACAGTATGTTCCGCAGTATGCAAGCCATCAACACCTTCAAATACCAAGGTCAAGCGTGGTTTGATGCCATTACTAAGCTGTATGAATCAAAAGGACTAAACCCAACCTACGTCCAACTGCAAGGCACTATCGCCCCTTGGTTTGAGGGTGAAATGAAATCAATAGCAGAAGGTCGATACCTTATTCCAACCAATAATACCATTCCCGTTCCTCCGGGATGCCAAGCCAACGGTCCGGCTCTTTCGCTGGCTCCGGCTACCCTGCAAATCGATACCGTAAACAATAACATCGTTGTAAACTTTACCGCTTCGTTTCCTGAGTTATACAAAGGCCAGTATGACCCTTTGAGCACTGCAAACAATGCCAAATATGACTTTGGCCAGCTGTCATTAGGTATCAGTAACGATGGTGTGAACCAACCCTTTGCCGATATTTTATACTCAACCATGGTAAACGACGGTATGGGTTGGGTGTTTATTTTCCCCTTCGACCCAACTATACCCGGTTTGATGGAAAAGCTTGAAAGCGGACTGTTCACGGTTTCAAACTCGCAATACGGCATTTTGCTGCAAGAAACACCTTACATGATTGTATCCGACCAATCAACAGTATTTACTGAACAAATAGCCGCAGGCGGCAGCACCAGTTCGTTTTTAGATGAGGACGGTGTGCCCGTAAGTATCAGCTTTAATGCCTATAAAAAAGGGGTGCAACTAACCGCTTCTGACCCTGATACATTTGATTTGTGGGTATATGATACCACCCCCAATCAAGCTCCCGGCAATGCAACACTGTTAGTTTCGGGATACAAACCCGGTCAAAGCATATCACTGCCGGTAGGTAGCGCGGGTAACCGTTTGATTACTGCCGTGGCTTCTACCGATGCACCACCTCCGGCAAGCTATGCCAACTTTCCAATGAATTATATGCCCATCATCAACATTCGCATACTGCCCAACGACGTGGATTACAGCCAGTATTATGTAGACCCAACTGCAAACCCGCCTGTTGGAAATGCTTCGCTTACGTTTGATGTGATTTATAACGAGGTGTTGCGTAACTACTACCTGCTGTACCCCGCCATGAGCCAACGGGTACCCCTGAACGACCCCCAATATTGGGCCGACCCGGTAATGGCGCGTACATTGTTTCAACGCATCAGTCTTGAGTATTGGGGACGTTCGGAAGCCATGCCGCGTACTCGCGACTTATCGCAAACCCGTCGCGATTTGCTTGCTGCCTGGTGCTTAAAAATTATTCAGGGTTAATATTAAAACTACTATCAAAAAACATACTGTTATGAAAAAGACAACACTTTTATACCTGCTACCGCTATTAACATTGGCGGCCTGCGGAGGCGGGGGAAATAAATCCGGCCAAAACGGTAGCGATACTACCAAAAAAGACAGCATGAATACCGCTGCCAACGCCACCGTGCTAACGGCAGTGGGTCAACCCGCTGCTACTGCTCCCTACACGATTGAAGTGATAGACACAAAAGCAGCTTTTGCGCCTACCTTGCAATCGTTCGGGTTTGGGCAAAGCGGCGGTCAATGGTTGCTGGTGGGTGGCCGTACGAATGGTTTCCACGGAACATCTGATAACGAAAGCACGTTCCCTACCAAGTTTGGCAACACCAATATGTTTGTGGTTGACCCCACCTCAAAAAAATCGTGGAGGTTGGAAATTCCTGCGGTCTTCAAACTGCAACTGCAAAGCACCAATATGAACTGCTATCAGGATGGTGATTACTTGTATTGCATCGGCGGTTACGGTTCATCCTGCGCTACTGATTCACCCGAGTGTTACCAAACATTCCCTAACCTAACTGCCATCAATGTACCCAATGCCATTGCTGCCATCACCTCAAACAATGCTCAGGCATTAGAGGCCAGCATTACATCTATTACTGATGAGCGTATGCGGGTTACCGGCGGTGCCTTGCGCAAAATTGGAGGCTGGTTTTACTTAGTGATGGGCCAAAACTATGATAAGAAGTACAAAGGGGCGGTAACAGGTATTTACACCCAGCAAGTACGCAAGTTCCAAATAGGGAATACAGGCGGACAACTGACGATTAACAACTATACCGCATACGATGTGCCTTGGAGTACACCGCCACTTAATGACCAGTTTCACCGCCGCGATTTAACGGTGTCGGAAACTATTATGGACGACGGGACTCATGGTATTACCGTGTATGGCGGGGTATTTAGCACCAATGGCGGAAACGGATTCCCTAATCCTATTTACATTTCGCAGGACAATACAGGTAATACGGCTTTTGCTTTCGACCAAGGGTTTGCTCAAAAGCTAAACTTGTATGAGTGTGCCAATGTTACCATGTACGACCCCACTGCAAAAAATATGTACACCAGCTTTTTAGGTGGCATCACCGATTATTACTACGACAAAGCCGGAGTTTTAACCCCCGGCAGCATAATGAACTTTTTGCCGTTTAGTAAAAACGCAACTACGGTGGTAAGAAACGGAACCAGCAAAACATCGGTGGAGTATCCGCAACAAAGCCCTGCTTTGCCCGGATATATCGGCTCTGATGCTGAGTTTATACCCAACCCCGCACTGGCTACATACGGCGGCATGGACGAAATGATTGATTACTCGCAAGTGCCCAGCGGTAGAACGCTTGTAGGTTGGATGTACGGTGGTATTCTCTCAACTGCCGAGCAAAGCAGCGAGATGAACCCAACGTTTGCCAACAGTAAAATTTACGAGGTTTGGATAACTAAGTAATTCTTTCGAAATAATTTGTAAGCCCCGCTGCGACCTGTTTGCAGTGGGGTTTTTTATTACAAAACGGAGAAAGTATTAATGTCGCAAACAGCCCCCTACTATGCCGTTTTGCCACCCATCATTCAACCGTTTGTCACATACATTTGGATCATACTATTTATAAAACCAGAACTATGGAAACAATTACGCTTGACAATGACATTACCGTTTTTTATGTGGAGGCGGCTTCTTACCCCGATGGGATTTTGGAAGCGCACGAGAGTTTACATTCATTAATCCCTTTTTCACCCGAAAGAAAATACTTCGGTATTTCCAGACCTGAGAACGGGGAGGGAATACGCTACAAAGCCTGCGCTGAAGAAATGCACGAAGGCGAGGGGAAAGCATTGAACTGTGGCACCGTTGTGCTGAAAAAGGGCACTTACGTTAGCATTGTTTTGAAAGATTATTTGAAAGACTTGCCAAGCGTGGAGCGTACCTTTAGCCAACTGCTTGAGCATCCCGGGTTAGACCCTCAAGGCTATTGTGTTGAGTGGTACATTACCAATAAAGATATGCGGTGCATGATTAGGCTGGAAAATTAATCCGGTTTTTATACTCCTGACATACGGTTGTCAGTAAGGGCTCTAAATTTGTGTTTGAAAAGGCAGAAACAATGAAAGTACACACCACAAATTATCACAACGCTTTTATACTGATTGCCGACGATTGTCCTGCTGCTATGGGTGAAATGCCTCCTGTAAAAGAAGATAAACGCACAGCCGCCAACATACAATTTGAAATGGTGTTGAAAAACCCCTACAAGTACACCTCCGATGAGGTGTTGTTTGAGGTGTTTGCCGAGAAAAACGATTTAACGGAAAGTGAACGCGAAGAAGGCTGGAAACAGTTTTTCTCAAAAGGGCAAGCCTGCTTTAGAGCATCGCCTCTAACCAAACGTTACGGATGGGGAGTACACAGCAACGCCGAAGGCAAAATAGCATTGTATGCCAGCGGCACCCCTGAATATGAACGTTTTGCCAATGACAAAACACTTACTGTTGTAAAAGCTATGAAAACAAGCCGATAAGGCACTATACAACCCCTGCTTTTGTGTAAGCGGGGGTTTTTTATTCTTCCTCAAACGTTATTAAAACATTTCCTGTTTTTTGGCCGCTGTTTACGTAATAAAACGCCTCTTCTATCTTCTCCAGCGGGTATGCCCTGTCAATCAAAGGTCTAAATTGGTTGGATTCAAGCAGTCGCTTAATAAACACCAAACTCTTCATAATATTAAACGGTATCGGGAATTTTACCTTTTTACCCCCCTTGATGGTGGTAATAAGCGGTAGGTATGTGTTCTCCATTCCGGGACCTAATTCTGACGACATATAAATACCCCCGTCCTCTAAAATGGGTTTGCATCGGGCAAAGGTGCTCTTCCCCACCGAGTCGAAAACATAGCGGTATTTTTCATTCTCTGTTGTAAAATCTTCCTGCGTGTAGTCTATCACCACATTAGCCCCCAATCCTTTTACGGTTTCAATATGTTCAGTGCTGCAAACAGCTGTTACGTGTGCCCCGTAATACTTTAAAAACTGCACCGTGGCAGAACCTATCGCTCCTGTGGCACCGTTTACCAACACCTTATCATTTGGGGCAACTTTTACCTTCGATAAAAAATAATAGGCATAATGTGCGCCTTCGGCACTTGCTGCGGCTTGCTCATAGGTTATCCCCTCGGGGATGCTTAGCATGGCCATATTTTCAGGAACAGCAATGTATTGGGCGTGAGAACCCAGCCCGGTATCATTAAACCCCCAAACCCTGTCACCTACTCTAAACTTGCTAACCTTTTTGCCCACAGCTGCCACCTTGCCTGCAAAATCAGTTCCCGTGCTGGGAAATCGGGGCTTAAATAAGCCGGAGAAAAAGCGGATAACAAAGGGTTTACCTGTAAGTATGGCGCAATCAGTGCGGTTAACGGTAGTAGCAAACACCTGCACCAGCACTTCATTGTCTTTAGGTGTTGGTATAGCTATATCTTGAATAGTTATCGACTCGGGGCGGCCGTATTGAACCCTGATGGCTGCTTTCATAGTTTATGTTGATTTACAGCAGCAAGTAAAATTTAATACCGCGCCTTTGCGCAAATTCTTAGACCAATCAAAAGTAAAAATCCATTAACCTAAAAAGGTCAGGGTTGATTGGGAAATCTCTTTAGGGTTTCTTCCACCGTATTTTTAGCCAAATGTACCAACACATCCGTATCAATGTCTTCTATTTTCTGAATGTACACACAACCCTTGCCTGTTTTGTGTTTACCCAGTTTGGCCAATAGTGCCTCGCGTTCTTCACCACCCGAAAGGTATAATGTAATGGCATTGGCTCTTGATGAAAAACCAACCAGCGGAGCCGAACCCGAATGGCCGCTGTCGTAGGTATAGTTATAACTCCCAAAACCTACAATGCTAGGGCCCCACATTTTGGCTTCGTATCCGGTACAAGCCGTCATTAGCTTTGCTATGGCTATACAATCTTCTCTTCTTTTGTCGTTGCTTATTGCTGCAAAATAGTCTGCCACGCTTGCTTGGGTTTCAGTGGTTTTGTTCTTTGCCATAACAGGGTTCTCCTCTGTATGCAAGTACAAAAAAAACAGGGGTGAAAACAAAACATTTTTAGCTGCCTGTTACCGTTAATTACTGTTGACATACAGCTGTCAGTGGGTATCCCTATGTTTGCATCATACCATTAAAAAAGCAGTATTATTAGCGTATGGAAAATAAAGAGGCGGATACCTTTTGCCCCGCAAGCCGACAAGAATGGAGACAGTGGTTGCAAGAAAACCACAGCAAAAAGCAGTCGGTTTGGCTTATTTATTACAAGGTGAAAACGGGTAAATCAAGCCTGGTGTGGAGTGAAGCCGTTGATGAAGCCCTTTGTTTCGGGTGGATAGACAGTAAAGCGGTTTCGATTGACGAAGGGTCTTTCAAACAGTTTTTTTGCCCGCGAAAACCCAAAAGTGTATGGTCTAAAATAAATAAAGAGAAGGTGAAGCGATTGACCGAGGAAGGGCTAATGACACCGGCAGGCCAACGCTGCATTGATATTGCCAAACAAAACGGGTATTGGAGTATATTAGATGAAGTTGAAGAATTAATCATTCCCGATGATTTGATGAAAGAACTTGAGGCAAGGCCGGGCGCAAAAGAGTTTTTTATTAACCATAGTCCTTCTGTACGAAAACTGGCTTTGTACAAGATTGCTGTTGTAAAACGCCCTGAAACAAGGCAAAAACGAATAGTTGAAATAGCTGAACAAGCTGCCCGAAAAGAAAAGCCATCGGCATAAGTCTAAACTAATTGCTGTTGCACCCGCGAAAACAATTTTTGCATCATTTTTGTATTGTATCAACAACTGTTTTCAATAAAAATGATAAATTAGAAGTTGTTTTAATACCCTGTGCAACCATGAAAAACAATAAAGAAAGAAGAAGTTTTTTAGGTAAAGCCTTTTTGTTGGCAGCTTCTTCAGTTGCCTTGCCCTCCATCCCTTTTGCCCGTAATTTTATGAAGAATAAAGAAGCCGTGAATCCGATATTAAACACTAAAGCCCTTGGTTTTACTTGGGAAACCTCCGATCCGTTTTTGTTTTGTGTGCACCACGAAGACGCTTTTCCAAGCGGTAATGATGAGATGGCTCCCGATATAAGGTATTTGGAAGGTCGCCACATGGGGGATGATTTTATTATTAAAGACGGTTTCAGGATGTACCACGGGATGAATGTACCCGGCTTTCCCGGCCACCCGCACAGGGGGTTTGAAACCATTACGGTGGTACGTAAAGGGATTGTAGACCACGCTGACTCAATGGGTGCGGCCGGCCGCTACGGCAACGGTGATGTACAGTGGATGACGGCGGGAAAAGGGGTGCAACACTCTGAAATGTTTCCGCTGATAAACAAAGACAAAGACAACCCGATGGAGTTGTTTCAGATATGGCTGAACCTGCCGGCTAAAAACAAAATGGTTGAGCCGCACTTTAAGATGTTTTGGAAGGAATCTATCGGTAATTTGGTGCACGAGGATGTAAATAAAAAGAAAACCACGGTAGAGATTATTGCAGGCGAATTGAATGGTATAACTGCCCCTGCACCACCCCCCAACTCGTGGGCGGCTGAAAAAGGAAATGAAGTTGCGGTGTTGAATTTTAATATGGAAGCGGGAGCTATTTTTACACTGCCCAAAGCTGCTAAGGGCATAAACCGCACTATTTATTTTTACGAAGGGGACGAAATTACCATTGCTGATACTAAGGTACAACGCTACCACTCGGTAGAGCTTGTGGCCGATGTTGAGGTAACTATAACTGCTGGTGCAAAACCTGCCGAAATTTTACTGTTGCAAGGCCGACCCATTGCTGAACCTGTGATACAGTACGGGCCGTTTGTGATGAACACCAAGCAGGAAATACACGATGCGTTTGAAGATTACCAAAAAACCCAGTTTGGGGGCTGGCCTTGGCCCAAAGCCGACCAAGTACACGCAAGGGAAAACAAACGTTTTGCCAAATATGCAGACGGCACGGTGGATATGAGGGAGAGTTAATGCGCGGGCGGTAAAAGTGCAGGAATAGATTATTAGCGTGCCGTGTAGTATATTCTTCGATCCATAAACTCGGTAATGGAGTTTGTCGCTTTTCTCAAATAATTCTCTATATACTCTTTACCTTCATATTCACAAACATATATAGGAGGGTTTTCTCCTTCATCAAAATAGAAAAAGTCGATGGACCCATTTTCAATCGCCATTACCCAATAGTTATCTTTTGGGAGATTTACCCCATATTCTTTAAGGAGTTTAGGTACTATTTCAGCTACCTTTTTTTCTATCAAGTAATCTATCTCATGACTTTCACTCCAAGCACGAAACCCTTGCTTACCAGTGAGCCAGAGAAACTCTCTATATGCCTGAGGAAATTTTTTTCCATCTGGGATTCAACTTTAGTTATTTCAGCTTCATCAAGCCCTTTAGTGTCTCTTCTCCACCTCTTTTTATCCATAAAAGACTGGAGGTTTTTCAGATAATTTATCTGCATCGTTTTATCATAATGAGGATAACCCTACCTATTCCTTTTCCAGAAAGTGAATATCTTATAAATCCACGGCATATTTGGTCTATCGTATATAGGATTGTAAATATCAACATAGAAATTTATGAACTCACTAAAGGATGGCCTTTTCCTTAAATATTCATAATCAGGTTCATCTTTCATTTGCATTTCGCAGACATATACCGGTGGGTCGTCGCCTTCGTCGAAATAGAAAAAGAAAATCACTTCAGCCCCTTCATTTTCAGCAAATACCCAAAACTCATCGCTTTTAAGTGATATGCCATATTCTTTTAGATTTTTTCTTGCCAATAACTGCATGTTATGCTCCAGCAAGTAGCTAAATCCATTGCTGATTGGCATTGCTCGAAAGTGCTAACCTGTAATCAAAAGATACTCCCTGTACGCTTGTGGGAACCTTTTACCCAGTTCCGCCTCCATGGCAATAATCTGAGCTTCTGGCACTTTGTTTTCTTTTGAACCGAACTTATCTGTCCACTTTTTTAATTTCGGAAGGTATTTTGGTTCCATTAGTCTGTTTATTGTTTATGAAGGTTATTGAGGGTAAATGACACAATCACAGGAGTTGTTATTAGTTGTCAACTAAATATTTTTTTCCTAACTCTGTTATGTAATCAAATATTTTGTACAGTACATTGTTATCTAATTATTTATATTTTTTTGTTTGATCATACAGATCAACGTAATAGTTAAAAAAGTCGCTCAAGTGCTCTTTTGACTTGCGTAAGTATGGGTAATCAGGATCTTCTTCCTTTTGAGCCATTTCACATACATATACCGGCGGGTCGTCTCCCTCATCAAAATAGAAAAAGAAAATCACTTCAGCCCCTTCATTTTCAGCAAATACCCAAAACTCATCGCTTTTAAGTGATATGCCATATTCTTTTAGATTTTTTCTTGCCAATAACTGCATGTTATGCTCCAGCAAGTAGCTAAATCCATTGCTGATTGGCATTGCTCGAAAGTGCTGACCTGTAATCAAAAGAAATCTCCTATAAGTAATCGGAAATTTTTGCTGAATCAATATTTCTATTCTTTCAACATCTGATTCAGGAACTTCATATCCTGTCCACTTTTCCCTTTTCAAGAACATTTCGAGTTTCTCCAAATTATCTTTTTCCATAAAATCACTAACTATTACCTCGTATTTAGTTTATTTGTGCTGTGTGTGATATGATTACTTGCAATTTATATTTATAGATCTTACATCGTATCTAATTCAATTTTACAGGGGGCCACTCTCCATTTCTTCTAACAAACTGCCCCACCAACTTGTATTAGTATCGTCTTTATTTATTTTTTCAAACTCGCTCCTTAACTCTGTAGAATATATTTTTTTGTTACCATAATATTCTTTCATACCTAACAAGTCAATTTTTTCTGAGAATATCTCATACGCTTTCCAAAATTCTAAAAAAACTAATAAACTACTATTGAGAAGCAGGTATTGTTTCTCTGAGCCTTCATAATCAAAGTGATAAATAATCCTATCTGATTCAACATCTAAAAATATTGAAAAATAATCTTCTAGCAGTTCTCTTGTATAAAGCTTGATATATTTACTTTTATGTAGCGAAAGTTGATCCAATATAGTGTAAACTCCTGCGTACCCATCATGTCTTTCAGGCAATCCCACCTCCAACAAAATTTTTTGGTTTGTAAGGGAAATTTTAGGCAGAATTTTCAGCACCTCTTCACTTAGTGCTGGCTTTACTAATCTATCCCCAAAATATTCTATAATATTATTCATTGCATTGTACATTTAACATTTATCTGCTCTTTGGGGAAACGTTGACGTAGCCCTACCGCTTCATAAGCTCAAAGAAACAAAAAGTATATGCAAAAAAATGTCGTTACTTCTGCGTTTGAATTTTATTAGCCCTATTTACCAATACCGTCAAACGGGTAAAAGCCTTTCTCCATTAATCTGATTGTTTGGCAACAGCGGTTCTGTTTTAGCTAGAATCTCTTTCTGTAACATATCCAAAATCTTTTTCTTTACAAAATGTCGATGGGTTACTAAACCAATGCTCCGATACGGGGCAGGGTCGATAAAGTTGCTGATAAGTGCCTTCTCTTCGTTTGATAAATCAACCACTGACAAATAGGGCAGTAATGTAGTAGCGCTATTGGCTTTTACAAACCGTAATAAGCTATCTATAGAGCCTGCCTTGTATTCAAAATTTAGTTTTGATGCAAAATCCTTGTTGTGTATTTCGCATAGCTTCACAATCTGCGTACGCATACAATGCCCTTCTTCCAACAAGCATAAATTGCTCAAATCAATTTTACTTATCGCTTTTTTAGATGCCTTTTTGTTCTTAGCATCATAAAAAACAAACGGCTCATCGTACAGTTTCACCTCAACAATATCTTTATCCTTAACGGGTATTGAAATGATACCGATATCTAATTCCCGTGATTTTATTTGCCTGATAATTTCTCCTGTAGTTTGTTCCTTTACTTTAATAACCAGCTGGGGAAATTTAGCGGCAAAATCTTGTAGAAATAATGGGAGTAAGAACGGCGCAACTGTCGGGATTACCGAAATAGTAAGCGTTCCCTTTATTTCACCCTTTATTTCTTTAGTAAGCTCGGTAAACTGCTCAATGTTTTTCCAAATTACCTTCAACTGCTCAATAATTACCTGCCCCTCTGCCGTCAACTCCACAGGCTTCTTTTTTCTATCAAAAATTTTTATGCCAATCTCGTCTTCAAACTTAGATATCATGGTACTAAGCGTTGATTGAGTGATAAAACATTTCTCAGCCGCTTGCTCAAAATGTTTGTTTTCTGCTACAGCAAGCGTATATTGTATTTGTTGAATGTTCATCTATGCTATCAATAATGTTATTGAAACAATCGTTTTTGTCAAACAAACTTAAGGATTAGTTTTGAAAAAAATTGCTGTATTAATATGAAAACACGACATATCGCATACGGATTAATCGCAACTTTTACCTTACTAGGAAAGTTCAATTTAAAAGCTCAAGACAAAATGGAAAACAATGGAAAATGTCCTTTCCATATGGAACCACAGGGACAAAAAAAATTAGATGACTCAGTGGTAGTCAGCGTTGATAAAAAGACGACTACAAATACTGATTGGTGGCCCAATCAATTAAACTTGAAAGTGCTTCGCCAAAACTCTGCGCTATCAAATCCAATGGATGAAGGCTTTGATTATGCTAAAGCTTTTGACAGCCTTGATTTGAAGGCGTTGAAAAAAGACATAGCGGATTTAATGACTCAATCTCAAGACTGGTGGCCTGCTGATTTCGGACATTACGGACCCTTATTTATCCGTATGGCTTGGCACAGTGCCGGAACTTACCGCACCGGAGACGGTCGTGGCGGTACAAGAGCCGGACAACAACGTTTTGCACCGCAAAACAGCTGGCCAGATAATGCTAACCTTGACAAAGCAAGAAGGTTATTATGGCCGATAAAACAAAAATACGGCAAGCAAATCTCGTGGGCTGATTTAATGATTCTGACCGGAAACGTAGCGTTGGAATCGATGGGCTTTAAAACCTTCGGTTTTGCTGGTGGTAGGGAAGACGTGTGGGAGCCTGAAGAAAATGTGTATTGGGGATCTGAGAAAAAATGGTTAGCGGATGAGCGTTACTCAGGAGATCGTGAACTTGAAAACCCTCTTGCTGCGGTACAAATGGGATTGATTTATGTGAACCCCGAAGGCCCCAATGGAAACCCCGATCCTCTTGCTGCTGCAAAAGACATTAGGGAAACGTTTGGCCGCATGGGCATGAATGATGAAGAAACAGTAGCACTAATAGCAGGCGGACACACCTTTGGTAAAACCCACGGTGCGGGCGATGCCGCTTTGGTGGGAGCAGAACCCGAAGCAGCTTCAATAGAAGAGCAAGGACTTGGATGGAAAAGCTCGTACAAAAGCGGAAAAGGTAAAGATGCTATTACATCTGGCTTGGAAGTAACTTGGACCACTACACCTACTGAGTGGGGATATGGCTTTTTCAAAATTTTGTTTGAAAACGAATGGGAGTTGACAAAAAGCCCTGCCGGAGCACACCAATGGGTAGCCAAAAATTCAGAAGCTAAAATACCCGATGCGTTTGATGCCAAAGTGAAGCATAAACCCACCATGCTAACCACTGATTTGTCGCTACGTTTCGATTCTATTTATGGAGCTATTTCAAAACGTTTTTATGATAACCCACAGCAATTTGCCGATGCTTTTGCACGTGCTTGGTTTAAATTAACGCATCGCGATATGGGTCCCCGTAGCTTGTACTTGGGCTCTGAAGTGCCTAAAGAAGAATTAATCTGGCAAGACCCTATTCCTGCTCTTAACCATGAAGTAGTAAATGCTGCCGATATTGAAAAGTTAAAAACTTCAATTCTGGCATCAGGTTTAACCGTTAGTGAAATGGTTTCAACTGCATGGGCTTCTGCTTCAACATTCAGGGGTTCTGATAGAAGAGGCGGCGCTAATGGCTCAAGAATACGGTTGGCTCCTCAAAAGAATTGGGAAGTAAATAACCCTGCTCAATTGGATAAAGTGCTAAAAGTGTTGGAGAAAATACAAAATGACTTCAATGCCGCATCACCAAAAAGGAAAATATCAATGGCAGACATGATTGTGTTAGCCGGAACTGTAGGGGTAGAAAAATCATTACAAAACGCAGGACACAAAACCGGTGTGCCATTTACACCGGGCAGGATGGATGCATCACAAGAACAAACTGATGTTGAATCAATGGCTGTTCTTGAACCGATGGCGGATGGATTTAGGAACTATTTGAAAACTAAATTTACACTCTCAACCGAAGAGTTATTGGTTGATAAAGCCCAACTACTTACGTTAACTGCTCCTGAGCTAACTGTATTGATGGGCGGCTTAAAGGTTCTGAATATTAACTATGACAACGCTAAACACGGTGTGTTTACCACAAAAAAAGATGCGCTAACCAATGATTACTTTGTGAATCTTTTGGATATGAGCACAGAGTGGAAAGCTGTTTCTGAGTCTAAAGAAGTATTTGAAGGATTGGATAGAAAAACCGGAAAAGTAAAATGGACTGCTACAAGGGCAGATTTGATTTTCGGTTCGAATTCTGAATTGAGGGCACTTGCCGAGGTATATGCAAGCAACGATGCAAAAGAAAAATTTGCTAACGATTTTGTTGCTGCATGGGTTAAAGTAATGAACCTGGATAGGTTTGATTTAAAATAAGTTTATTAGTAAGAATGTGTTATGGCTGCCCCAAAAAGGCAGCCTTTTTTTTGTTTTTAAGCAACGTTATCAGGGTGGGCTGTGAACAAGTTGCAGTTTATAATTTCAAGACTTACTTTAGATAAAACCCTTCTCGGTTAAGAAAAGGGTTTTAGTTTTTGTAGCTGTAGCAGGTTATCAAGCAGTTAACGTGGCGGTAAACTTGGGCAAGCATTTTGATCACCTATTGGAGTAATCCTTCTTTCAAAGCTCTGTAAATAATTCCCGCCGTATTTTTAGCGTCCAGTTTTTCCATCAAGTGCTTTCGGTGTGTTTCAACAGTACGGGCACTTATAAAAAGCTTATCTGCTATTTCTTGTGTGGTAAACCCTTCTGCCATTAGCTCACACACTTCAATTTCCCGTGCGCTTATTTTTGTCATCGCATCTAGCATTGGGGGTAAGGTTCGCTTTCGCTTAAGCCCATTCAACATCACTTTCGATACATGATCATTAAAATAAAACCCACTCTCCATTACAGAAAAAATAGCTTTTTGTACCTCATCCGCAGATGAGTTTTTGAGCAAGTAGCCACTAGCACCCATATCCAATAAGTGAATAATGTAGTCGTCTTGGTCTATCATGGTTAAAACCAATATTTTAATGTCGGGATATTGCTGTCTTAGTTCTTTTGTGGTTTCGATACCGTCCTTTATAGGCATTCTTAAATCAAGCAAAACAACATCTGGCAGTTTAGTTATCTTAGTAATACCCTCTAGTAATACTTGGCCGTTTTCAGCTTCAAAAATTAGTTCTAAGCCATCACAGCTGTTCACAATTAGCTTTAAACCTTCTCTAAAAAGAGTGTGGTCATCTGCAACGGCAACTTTGATAGTTTCTTTTCTCATATTTCCAATTGTGTATGTGTAGTAAATGAGGGAAAGATGATTGCAATGCTTACCCCTTTACCCGGTGTGCTCTTTAGCTGCATTTCGCCGTGTAGCAGCTGTACCCTGCTGCTAAGTGTGGTTAGCCCTAAACTTCCTACTTTTTTGTTTTCTTCAACTGCAAAACCTACCCCGTTATCTTCATAAGTTAAAATAAGATCGCTAGTCTGTTGAAATAGGGACAATATTACTTGTGTGGCTTTTGCATGTTTTATAGCATTGTTTAGCAACTCTTGTACAATACGGTATAGGTGAATTTCAGCCTCAGTAGGCAATCGGCGTTCTAAATGGTGTTGAAAATCTATTGAGAAAGAACCCGCGTTTTCCATTTGTCTGCAACTATGCTCTATTGCCTTTACTAGCCCAAAAAGTTTAAGGTTTTCAGGCAGTAGATTTTGTGCAATAGCGCGCAATTTCAATACAGCTTCATCCAATAAATCTGCGGCGGTTTTTTTTGCGTGTTCTGTAATATCCTTACTCGGTTGTTGTACGGTTAAATATAGTTTTGTGGTTGATAATAAAGATCCAACTTCGTCGTGCAAATCGTGTGCTATGCGCGCCCGTTCATTTTCCCTAGCCGCAATCTCTGTTTGCAGGCGTTTTTTCTGCTCTTCCAGTTTTAACTGTTCCATGGCTGTTTGCTGTTTGTATAGCTTGCGCTGGTAATACACAAAAAATATTACCACCGCCATTGAAAGCAGGAACATAAGCAAAATGCCAACAAACATTAACCATGCGAATTCGAGTTCCGGGGGACGATCCATAGACTAAATGCCAAAATGATATAAAACAAAATAAAGAACAAAGCGTGAATAAACCATATTTGTATGCCTAATTGTTTTGAGTATAACAACAAATAATTACTGTATAGGAACACAAACAGGCTGCTTGAAAAATATATAAGCACTCCGCTATTTATCCAAAACATCGGGTATTGTTCTAATCGTTTCACAATCATTTCACTAGCCAGCTTATAAAAGAATATTAGCGTAAATATTATTAATACTGCCGATTCTATAATTTTTATGTTTGAGTTGTTAAATTTAAACCCTTGCAAAAAAAGTGTGTTTGTAATGGCTAACGCGGTAAATAAGATCATAGCTACAGGAATTACTTTTGGTTTTATAAAACCCCGCAATGCAAAACGGTAAACATTGGCAAGCAAAAGAAACTCTGCTATGGTGCTAAGATGCCCCAAAAACAAATTGGGAATACTAAAAATCCAAAATACGCGCCCAACACCATCTAAACAAAAGGCTACTACACAAAACAAAAGAATACGCTGCTGTATTACCGATAGTTTTTTGTAGCGAGAAAACCCCACAGCAATGGGTATTAATATCACCAAAAAGGCCCCTAAAATAACCCATTGCTGTGGAGTGATTGTTAAAAGTATTTTTTGCATATAATACTTACTCATCCTTATGGGCAGGTTGGGGGACAGGGTGCTGAGAAATCGTAACCGGATGAAATAAACTCATACGTTTCAGGATTATGGTTAGTTTTTTCTGCTATACCCATAACCATCCCTATCCTTGCCTTATCAAAATTTTCTACATTCCCATTGGTGTTAGTAGCAATGTGGCTAACCATGCAGAGGTAAAGTTTTGTAATGGAACTTTGAGAAATTGTAAGCTGACCAGGATACAGAATATTAATTGCATCACTAATATTGAAAATATACTTTTCAAGCGGTTTTGTTACAATATCTTGATCACCCACATTAATAAAAGTATCAATCACATCAATTGTACAGAACTTAGCTTTCATAGCAGATGAATCAGACATTTCTTTCCAAGATAAAGTCCATGTATCAAATAAAAATTTTGGCACAGCTAATCCGGATGATGTGGTTGGAGTTCCATATACAGGAAGACTTTGTGATGTAGGAATTCCTTTCAGGAGTTGGTAATAATCACTTTGGATAGTCCCATTATCATTTCTTCCTTGAATTAATACCGTTAATCTCGGTGCATAAGCTGTTTTAGCATCCTCCAAGCCAAACGAAAATATAATTTTAGTAATCCCTACAAGGTTGTTAAACACCCCTAGCTCATTTACCGGCACTGAAAAAGCCGATAATTTATTTTCATTTTGATTGCCCCAGTAAAGTAAATCATCAATTGATCTATTTCCTGATAACCTGAGATTTATTTCGTTACGATAATTATCCATAAGCCTCGTTGCAGGCTCTTTTTCAAGCGGTTTGATTGAAGACTGATCCATAGATTGTTGTGCTGCCATGATTGTTTTAATTAAGTGAATTAATAGTTTTTACTGAAACAAAGATGCTCTTTTACTGCTTAGAAAGACAAGTGCTCCCATTTAATCTATTTTAATAAAATTAACACAAACAATTGAAAACCAACAATATAAGTGCTTATTAAGCTAGTTATTTAAACATTTAAATCAGTAAAAACCCTGACTAAAATACGGGTATTTATACTCCTACAATTGCTGTTTGTAAAACCACGGTTAGATTTTCGGGAAACCCGTATTTATTCAAAACCCGTTTTTCAACTGATTTTTAGGGAATCCTAGCTCAACATCTTTGTTCCGTCCAATCAGATGCGCACTATCCGGACGGTGGAGCAGCACCCACTTTAATAAACGGACTGTTCCTGTACAGTTATTTCAGGAGGCGTAACCCGAAAAGCCTTATGAGTAGGAACTATCAAAAACTTAGATATTATGAGTATTATTCAATTGTATGGTAATGTAAACAAGGATGGCAGCATCAAGTCTGGCTCGGGATTTACCATTAAACATGATCCGGGAAAACCAGGTTATTACACCGTGGTATTTAACCATAAGTTTTCTTCCATGCCCAGTGCAACGGCCATTCAAAATTATATCGATTGGCCTGAGTTTAATTTCACTGGAGGTAGCACTTTAGATAACGTTGTCTTAGTTGCTATTGATACTGGAAACGCGGTTTTCAAAACAGGAGACAATACAGGAAATGGTCAAAACCGCAACTTCAGCTTCATAATCATGGGTCCCGCCTAGTAAGAGACCCTTATCATCTGGGGTATTCCTTAAAGAATATCTCTATATGTTAACAAACCGCAAAAAATAGACAGTGAACTTGATATCAACTCCCTAATTAATAGTTGATCGATAAGGACAGGTGGAGCAGAACCCACTTTAATAAACGAACCTTTTCTGTAGGGTTAATTGCAGAAGGCGAATCCGAAAAGCCATATGAGTAGGAGTTATCAAAAATTAAATAAAATGGATACTAAAATTGATGCGTTTGAATGGAGTTTACAAGCTTTTGAGAGACAAGGAAGACTTTGGTTAAAATGGTATTCTAACAGCCCTTTCCGAGACCAAGAAGGACAACTCTTTGTTTATAATGGACAAGGATTTCCTTCGGCCCCGGCAAATAGGGACTTAGCTGCCTGGCGTTGGGACTCGCCAGATGGTGAATGGGACACGGGACTTATTTGGGGTACAGGATGGCATTGTGCTCGCGGGGCTCAGTCCCCATATAATAGTCAATATGTCAGCTTTTGTAGAGTAATCACTGATGCGACTATGGGGCCTGATGTTGCAAAACCAGTTGTTTCTGAATAGTTATCTTATTTGCTAACTGAAGCTTAGAGCCTGTTTCTGTAGAAATTGGCTTAATATATGGTCAGAGCGTTTTGCTCTGACCATTTTTTTTTAGCAGAAGAGTTTTGCTAAAATTTGTTGTTACCAAGAATCCATTAGATAAGTATATCATTTGATTCTTTAAAAAGATTTTTTCTATAGAAATCCCTGACTGTTTTCGGGAAACCCGTATTTATTCAAAACCCGTTATTCAACTGATTTTCCGAAAATTCCGCCACAATACCTTTGAATCGTCCAAACTTCATTGCGCATTAACCGGACGGTGGAGCAGAACCCACTTTAACAAACGGCCCTTTCTGTGGGGTTAATTGCAGAAGGCGGAATCCGAAAAGCCTTACGAGTAGGTATTACTTTTAATAAATTAAAAAATGGATTATCAATGCGAAATTACAGGACCGCACAATATTGAAGTTTTGCGAGGGCTTAACAATAACGCCACTCTTTTGGCAGTTGCCCTAGGGTCTCAAAATATTATTCTTTATCCTCGCAATGATGGCTCGGGTCGGATGACCTGGGACGTTGAAGCCAGCAATGATGGGTTTTATTATTTGGTAGTGAAAAAGGGTGTGCAGCCTGCAACCTGTTACCTGTCTTGGGATGCCAACTCCAATGGGGTGTATCTATCCGGGGGTAAGGTTGATCTACAACAAAAATGGATTATCGAGCCTGTTCCAAATTCTCCCACTTGCTGCACATTTCATATCAAACCAGCCGGAAAATCTAATTATTTTCTAAGCACCAATGGGAATGGACGTGTGGATCAATGGAATACAGATGATGGAAGCGGCAGACAGCGCTGGCAATTTCAAGGCGATTGGGTTACTACCTAATTAAGTAAATAACCTACTTGTTTTTTTAACCACCCGTAACATATTCCGGGTGGTTTTTTTATTATAAAGATAACCCAACTTAACTGATTACCATTTCTTACAAGTATATAGCCCTTGAGGTTTGCATTAAAAATTCACTTACGATTCACGAAAAACCACCATTTATTCAAATTCAGTTATTTAACTGATTTTTCGGGAATGCACCCTAAATACCTTTGAATCGTCCAAACTTCATTGCGCATTAACCGGACGGTGGAGCAGAACCCACTTTAATAAACGGCCTTTTCTGAGGGGTTAAACACAGAAGGCGAATCCGAAAAGCCTTACGAGTAGGAAAAACTATCAAATAATATGAATATTAATTACCAAGCCTCCGTGGCAATTCAATCAGCCGAATTCTTTAATTTCTTGAGCCCAGGAGGGGGTGCTAAAGAAACACCAATCCATGCAGCCCCTTGGATTAATGTCTGGGAAGCATGGAAAATCATCAACTTTAATGATCCCAGCAGTACTGCCAATGTAAAATTCGGAGATATTGTGAGTTTTGAAAACAACAATTTCTCAAGCAGATTTCTGTCTGGCTTCCCTGGCTACGTACAGGTTACAACTATGGATGCCATGCAAGATTTTGAACGTTGGAAACTAGTTGACCCAACTAACCCATCGTCAACAGCAGATATAACCACTGCCAACCTTTTCGTATTACAACTGGTAAATGGTGGGGGCAGCCATCATGCGCAGGTAACCGGTGAAAACATACAACAATCTGTTCCGCTGGGAAGCCTTGGCTCTGAATTTAGGCTAATACAATTGAGCGTTTCATAACTCTTATTTGTGTTAAGTCGCTTTTCTAAAGCATTTATTCCAGTAAACACCAATTGGAAATGCTGAACTCTAAAACAAAACCCCGCTTATTACTAAGCGGGGTTTTTAGTTTTTGTAGCGGGAACTCTTTGTTATCAAACTGTTTGAGTTACTATCGAATAGCAGATTTATCCCCAACCGTTACTTTATAAAAACTTAACAGTAGCATAATGTAAAACTTCTAACATTACGAATGCTAAAATTTATTGGCGCTGTATTACTAATTAGTTTTAAGGTAGTTACGGCACAAACCAATCAAATCAACGGAGTATTACAAACGGCTGAAAAACTCTATAAAAACTCCCCTGATTCTGCTTACATACTTTCTAATCGTGAGTTTTTAGCAGCAGAGAAAAATGAAGACTTAGCCACACAGGCAGAGGCTTCGCTATTGCTGGGAGATATCTTTTATTCAGAAGGTCTGTTTCCAAGGGCTATGGAATATTACCTGCTTTCCAAAACCCGTTACACAACGCTTAATAATAAGCTGGGGATTGCCAATAGCTTGCTAAGCTTGGGTAAAGTAAATTATTACATTAAGCAGAAGGAAGAAGCTGCCGAATATTTTAACGAAGCACTTTTGGTATACAGAGAACTAGATGCCCAGAAATACATTGCTGAAACAATGGGCGAAATAGGGCATTTGCATGAAAAATGGAACAACCTTGATAGTGCAATGATATATCAGCAAACGGCCTTACGCATTTACGAATCGTTAAACGACAAAACAGGCATTGCTTACATATATGAAAACATAGGCAGTATTCACGAAGACCTTAAAGAATACGAACAGGCCTTTAGGTATTTTAAGAAAGCTGTTGAAATAAACACACAACTGGATAACAAAATAAGTTTAGTGGGTAATCTTAATAATATTGGCGACTATTACCGCAACACAGGACACTACGATAGCGCACTGTATTATACCAATGCAGCGTTAGGACTTTCACAAGAATTAAAGCTGAAATACGAAGAAAGTTTGGCGTTGAGAGACTTGGGACGCACCTATAAGCTCATTGGCGATTTGAGTAATACATTCTATTATTTGGAAGAAAGCCGGGTGATATATGATAACGTGTTTTCTGAAGAAAGCAATCGCCAGATGGCTTTGCTGCAAACACTTTATGAAGTTGAACGCAAAAACAACGAGATAAAACAACTTGAAAGTAACCGACAAATACAACAAATACGAGTTATAGGGATAACTATAGGCTCCATAGTGTTGTTACTGTTGGGCGGTGTAATTGTGAACCTGCAACGCTTGAAAATCAGGAAAAACCAAGAACTATTTAAACAGCAGAAAAAACTACACGCATCAGAAGTAGAAAACATAAAGTTACGTGAAGAACGACTGAAAATTGAGCTTGAACACAAGCATCTTCAAGAAAAACACCTGCAACTAGAGTTAGAATCTCAATACAAATCGCTGGGAGTAAAAATGCTTCAACTAACAGAAAAGAACAAGTTGCTTGAAGATTTAAAAGAGAGCCTAAAAATTATAGGTGGTTCTATACCCACCACATTAAAACCTAAACTGAAAGAAGCAGTCAGCAAAATCGATTTCAATTTTCATCACGATGATACTTGGGAAGAATTCAGGCGAAATTTTGAACAGTTGCATCAGGATTTTTTTGACCGCTTATTGGCCTTAAACCCCAGTCTCACTGCTAATGATTTGAAAATGTGTGCTTTGATTAAAATGAACCTTGAATCAAAAGATATTGCCCATCAAATGGGTATTTCAATAGATAGTTTCAGAGTGGCCCGTTATCGTTTACGAAAAAAATTAGGATTAAGCCAAAAAGACAATCTCAGAAACTTTGTATTAACCGCCTGATAAAAAACAACTTAATACTCATTGTTGCCTTTTTGTAACACCCATAAAACAACAGGTTGCCTATTTGCTGCCCGCAGGTTAACCTGACAGAAATATACACACCACAGATTTGTTGCGAAAACGAAAGCTAAACGAATCATGAAAAAACAACTCCTCTTACTACTACTTTTAATTAGTACTGTAAAAATTATTAGTGCACAAACCCAACTTATCCATTATTGGAGCTTCAACAACTTTGATTCAAGACTTTTAGGGGGAGTAAATCCTGACAGCATAGCCCCCATCAAAGCCGACTTTTCTTTGCTAGATACTAACAATGCTTTGTTGTATTACTCAAAAGTGCCCGGTACATCAACCAATTACCTAACCTATTGGGATAATAACAGTGGCAGTGGCGATACTTCTAATGCCAGAATGGGTGCCGGGGCGGGCAATGGCTTGCGGGTACGTAACCCCAGCGATAGTATGCAGCTATTATTATATGTACCCACATCAGGATTTCAGGATATAGTAATAAAGTTTGTTACTCAAGGTTCAAGCGCTACAAAATCATCAAAAACAGTTCATTTTGATTACAGTATAAATGGCGGTAGCAGCTGGCAAACTACAGGGCTTTCAACTTTGTATGACAGTGTTTACTACCAGCAATGGCATGTAAGCACCGTTAGCTTAAGCAATCCACAGGTAAACAATAACAGTAACGTTATCTTTAGGATAAAGCAGGGAACTCCCAATAGTGGTACAACAGGCACTGTTCGATATGAAAACATTACCGTTGAAGGCCAAACCTACTATTACCCCAAAAAATATTGGAGCGGAACAGGTAACTGGAATTTCTCAGCCCAGAGCTGGGCGGGTATTAGCGGCGGTACTTATAACAAAACGTGGGATACTGCCTCAATTGCTATACTTGAAGGCACAGCCGGCACTATAACTCTTACAGAACCCATAGCAGCCAAAGGAATAGATTTTAAAGTTTCAGGTTATATTATTACGGGCGATACCCTTACACTAAACGGTAGCGCACCTTATATAAACATAAAGGGCGGACAAACCATTCGTTCAGTAATCAAAGCAGAAAACAATCTTACTTTTAATGGTGATAATAGCACATCATACATATCGTTGTACGGAAGTAACGATTTTTCAAAAGGCATTACTTTAGATAGCGGTGCACGATTAACCCTTGCTGATGTTAATCAAAAAGCCACCGGTGCTTCAACTACAGCCGGTACTATAACTGTTTTAAAAAATGGATCGGTAATAACCAACGGTCCAGACCCAGCCACCAACAGTTCTATTATTGAGAACAATATAGTGCTTAACCCCAATAATATGTCGTCGCCATTTGTATTGGCTGTAGGTGCAGGTTCAGGCGGTGGTGGCGGAAAACTAACCTATAACGGCATTATATCGGGCAATGGTGATGTTATTATATCGAGTTTGGTAAATGGAACGGGAAATGGTACATACGGCGGTGCCGGACTCACAATATTCTCAAACCCTGCCAACAGCTATACAGGCAAAACCATTATAGCCGGTTCTACCAAAAACAGTTGTTTTCAATTAGGAGATAACAATGCCATCCCTGCAACTACCGATGTGGTTTTTGGCAATGGCACCGGCTCACAATCGGGAGCAATAGACCTAAATGGTTTTAATGTAAAAGTAAGTTCTATCTCATCAGACAGCACTATTGTTGCCGAGCAGGTAAACGGCATCACTAATGCCGCTTCAGTCACAGCCACATCAAATCTTACTATCAGCGGAAACAAAAACACTAAATTTTATGGCAAAATAGGCCGTATTTCACCAGCCAGCTCAAACGGTTACCTTAGAGGAGCCAACTCACCATCGGGCAACATGTCGTTAACGTTAGATGCCGCCAACACAGGCTCGCTGACAATATACCAAGCCATAGCCATTGATTACCCTACCACTGTAATGGGCGGCGCCCTTTATTTTAACGACTCACTTACCTCGCCAACAGTATTGGTAGGTAGTAATGCTACTATAGGAGGCTCAGGCCGCGGTACAGGTAGCCTTACCTTAAACGGAATCCTTAGCCCCGGTGAAGATGCTAACAGCACTGCAAACATAACATTTGGAGAAATACTTATTAACGGAGGCTCATATTATAAGTGGGATATTGCTAATGCAGCCTCAGATTGGGATTCGATATCAGCTACAGGTACAATAGATTTATCAAACCTAAATAGCACTTCTAAACTAAATATTTTGGTAACCGGTACCACGGTAAGTGGATTTGCCGATAACCAAACTTACGCATGGCCTATTGCCAAAGCTAATAGCATAAAAGGATTTAGTGCCGATAAGTTCAATATTAATACAGCAGGTTTCACACCATCATTTACAAAACAATTTAATGTGTCTGCTGATGATAGCACTATTTATCTTAATTATAATGCCCCTACAGGCATAGCACAACCTGCAAAAGGAATGATAAGCATTTATCCCAACCCTAACCGTGGCGAAGACATTATTATAAACATTGAAAGCACCGTAATTAGCGGCTCTGTAACCGTTGAAATTAAGGATATTTTAGGTAATGGGGTGTACACCCAAAACCACCCATTTGCAACCACCCTAAGCATACAACCGCAAAATACCCTGCAAACCGGTTTATACTTTATAACTGTAAACGATAACAACGGTAATTTTTACACCCACAAACTAATTATTAGGAAATAACGGCAGAGTTATAAACACCAATGAAAAAGTTTTTTGTGTTGATATTCTTCTTTACCCAACTCTCCGCTATGCTTTATGGCGGAGAGTTTAAGGGTAAAGTGTTTGATGAACAAACAAGTGAACCCTTAATAGGCGCAGTAGTATATTTAGAAAACACAAAATACTTTGTTGCTACCGATTTTGATGGCAATTTTAAAATTACCGGCCTGCCAGTAGGAAAATACACAGCGCAAACACAATATGTAAGTTATCACAAGTCTGAGGAATTTATTTTTCAAATACTCAACGATTCAACAACCATAATCCATTCGTTTGCATTAAAAGCGCTTGTAACTGAAGTACAAGATGTAATAGTTACCGCAGAGCATAGTAAAGAGAGCGATGTATACGCTACAAAAACTCAGAAAAATGCCGACAATATTATCAATGTAATATCTGCTCGAACAATAGAAATATCTCCGGACATAACAGTGGCCAATGTTATGCAACGCATGCCAGGCATTTCTATAGAGCAAAGTAGTGATGGCGATGGTCGTCATGCCATTATACGCGGCATGGATAAAAGGTATAACTACACATTAATTAACGGAATAAAAATACCCAGCCCTGAGAATAAAAACAGGTACGTGCCGCTTGATATTTTCCCTGCAGAATTGGTAGAAAGAATTGAGGTGAACAACTCGCTTACTCCTAATATGGAGGGCGATGCCATAGGGGGGAGTATAAACATGATAATGAAAAATGCCCCTAATAAGTTTATGATAAACATGAACCTAGGCAGTGGTTACAGCCAGTTTTATTTTGATAATAAATATGAGAGATTTGATAGAGGGGCAATAAACAAAAAATCGCCGCGAGAGATTTATGGCAACAGTTATTTCGCAACTGGCAACGATTTTACCCGCTCTAATCTTGATTTTAAACCCACCACAGCTTTGCCCTATGCTTTGGTAAGTTTTTCGGCAGGAAACCGGTTTTTTAATAAGAAACTAGGTATTTTGGTGGCTGCATCATACCAAAACACCACAAGGGGAGCTCAAAACGTTTTCTTTACTACAACTACCAGTGTTAACAATACCCCACTCTTTCAGGATGTAATAGCCAGAAGACTATACTCAAACGTTATACGCTCTACAGCACATACAAAGATTGATTATCGTTTCAACAGCAAACACAGTATAGAGCTGTATACAGCCTATATGAGTTTGATTAATATTGATTCGAGAATATCATACGACACTTCCCTAACTTCTACCCGCACAGGGCCGGGCACAGGCAAAGTAACCAGCCTGTACCGCTCGAGGGATAAAAAACAATACATCTACAATATTACCCTACAAGGTAAGCACAACTTTAGTAAAACGTTCGCTGCCAATTGGTCTGCGGTATTTTCACAAGCGGGTACAAATTTGCCCGACTGGGCCGAATTGAAAACATTTAGCACTGTTACCATTGATAGTACAACAGGCAAACCGGCAGTAAGTCCGGCTGTGTTGCAACCTTTTGAACGAATTTGGCAAAAAAATACAGACAAAGATTATAGTGGTTATCTTAACCTGATTTATGTACCTAACTTTTTTGATAAAAAAGTAGAAGTATCTGTAGGTGGGTTACACAGGCATAAAATAAGGGATAATTATTTCAATACTTATATTCTGTCGCCGGTTTTAACGGGAAACCCGCCACAATTTCCACAATATACAGATGTATATTCAGCACAATGGCAGGTAAGTAACCCAACGGGAAATGTTTTTAACGCATCAAACTATACCGCCATTGAAAATATAACATCGGCGTATTGGCAGGCTAAAATAAATGTAGGAAAATTAAAAGTTATAGGAGGTACAAGAACCGAGCATACCTACCAATCCTTTAATACAAATGCTTCTGAACTTGCAGCAGGAAAATCAGGTTGGATAAAGTACCAAGACCTATTGCCAAGTCTGCACTTTACTTATAGCGCAACAGAAAAGAAAAACCTTAGGTTTTCAGTATACAAAGCTATTTCTCGTCCCAGTTATTTCGAAATAGTACCCTATAACATACCCGCCAGTGATAACTTCGGTGAGGTAGGAAACCCGTACCTAAAGCATACTACTGCCCTTAACTACGACTTGAAATATGAGTGGTTTCCCGGAGGTTTGAATCAGCTTAATCTGGGCATTTTTTATAAAGACATTAAAAATCCTATAGAATATGGAGTAAACGGAAGCCAAATACAACCCAACAATTATGGAAATGCCCAAAATATGGGATTTGAATATGTTGGGGTAAAGTATATAAAGCATTGGGGTATCTCAACCAATTATACATTCACCCTTTCGCAAACATCGGTGCAGTTAATTAAAAATGCTGTAAACCCAACCAACGGGCAAATTGAACAATTGACAGTTAACAGCAAGCGTCCACTACAAGGTCAGTCTAAGCACATTGCCAATGTTTCGTTATTTTACAAAAAACCAAAACAAGGTTTAAACGTTCAGTTGGCCTTTGTTTATACGGGAAGGCGAATAATACAGGTATCACAATTTGAAGGATTGGATTATTGGCAAAGAGCCACCTCACAGCTTTCATTCTCAGTTGAGAAAAAAATAAGTAAATATTTTGAGGGCTATATTAAGATACAAAACATTTTAAACACTCCCGTTACGGTAGAAATTAACTCACCCTACCCCTATGCACAAGGCGAGTTTCCGCTCCAGAAACTTGGCAGTAACAGCTATATAGTTCAGCAGGACAAATACGGGCAAACGTATATGCTTGGCGTAAAATATAAATTCAAAACAAACTAATGAAGCAGAAAATAAGCACAATTCATATTGTTTTATTCCTGATTTTCTTTGCGCTGGGATGTTCAAAACGAGAAGAAGTATATATCTCACCGGCAAAAAAGATTAGCGGAGGAAATATAGACACCACACAACCCATCGATACAATTTCAGGAGCTATAAAAGGCTCGATGAAATCGGGCACTATATACTATGTAATTAATGACATATTTATTAACGAAGGCGACACTCTGTATATACCCAACAATGTGACCTTGTATTTTTTGGGAGATGGAAAACCCAACAGCAGTCCCAGTTTATTTGTAAGGGGAACCCTAATTTCTGAAGGCACCAAAGATAAACCCAACTGGTTTACAATAACTGACAGTAATAAACTAAATTTTCCTAACGGAGGGGCTTGGGGAGGTTTAACGTGCGACAGTGCTGAAAATGTTATTTTACGGTGGACGCACATTGAATATACAGGTGCCCCTTGGGGAGATTATCAAACTGAATCAGCATCGATATCATCTTCACATCAAGCCATTATTTGCCTTAGTAGTTTCACTAATTTGGTAGTAGAAGACTCATGGGTTTCTCACACGCAAGACGATGGCATATATGTACGCAATGCCAAAATGGCAATTATGCGTAACACTATAGAAAATGTGGGCGCTACAAAGGGGTTACCCATTAGCATAAAATTTGGCGCACGTGGAGATATTGCTTACAACGTTGTGATAGGCGGATTTAATTCAGGCATCAAAAGTCAGTCACTCTCGGGTGCGCCCAGTCAATCCATTGTTAATGTTTATAACAATACCATTATCAACTGCGGTTTTCTAAACCCTGATTTTACTAAAGGCGGTGGCATTTCATTCGAAAAACTAGTGGCGGGCAATGCTTTCAATAACCTTATCATACAAAACAAAATAGGTATGCGCATATTAGGCGGCGCATCAGTAGCAGATACAGCAAACTTAAAGCACGGTCATAACTTATACTACGGTACTACAAAAGATATAGTTGATAATTTCTTCCCTACTTATACCAACTTTATTGCTACACCTCAAATGGGCGATATATACTCAACCACTCCCGGAGCCAACGACCCTAAATTTAAAGGGCTTGATGTAGCCAAAATCACCGATAACAACCCAAGGGTGCAAAAAGGACTCGACTTACATCTCCAGTCCTCATCGCCGGCAATAGGTAAAGGAAAAACAAACATTCAAAATATTCCTATGAAAATGGTTGCACCGCAAACCGGAGCGGTAATAACACCTCCAAATATTGATTTAGGAGCCTACCCCACCGATGGAAGCGGTAATCAACATTAAATAACAAGACATGAAACATAACAACGTATTTTTATCAATAGCAAGTGTGTTGCTTTTAATTATTCCCAAACTGCTTTCTGCACAAGCAGAGCAACTGGTGTCAGGCCCCATGGTAGGCTATGCAGAAATGCGTGAAGTGCAACTATGGGTGCAAACCAAAAAAACTGATACAGTGAAAATAAGTTATTGGAAGAAAGGGAGTGTCGAAAAAAAATTCAGCGAAGATTTTATTACTGATAAAAACAAAGCATACTCAACAAAAATAACGATTACAGGGTTGAAACCCGGGAATAGATATAATTACGAATTGTATATTAATAATGTGCCGGTAAAAAGAGACTATCTTCTTGAGTTTCAATCAACGCCTTACTGGACAAATGAGGCAGAAACACAAGCCCCAAACTTCAGAATGGTTTTAGGGAGCTGCTTTAACCGAAACTATGAAGGCTCACAAAGTCCTAAGAAAACTTACGGAAGTATTGAAATATTCGACTCTATTTACACAAAGCACCCAGACTTTATGCTTTGGATGGGCGATAATCTTTATTTGAGTGCGCGTGAGTGGAACTCAAAATCAGGTATTGATGAATTATATACATTTTACCGCTCAACACCAGAATTGCAAAAGCTTTTCGGGTCTGTACACCACTATGCCGGTATTGACGACCACGATTATGGACCTAATAACGCTGACGGAACATTTTGGAACAAAGAAACCACAGAAGAGGCGTTTAGGTATTTTTGGTCTAACCCCAACTATGGGGTGGCCAGCGCTTTAGGAAAAGGGGCTACCGGTACTTTTGTGTGGGGCGATGCCCAGTTTTTTTTGCTTGATGATCGGTATTTTCGCACCCCTTTAGGATCAACTTTTGAAAATCCGGGGATGTTGGGCAAGGAACAAATTGACTGGCTAATTGGCGCTTTAAAAATGAGTGATGCCAATTTTAAGCTTGTAATGGTAGGCACACAGGTGCTAAACCCTTCACCCGCTAAAGACCTTTATTCAAATTATCCTGAAGAAAGAGCCGCTTTATTGCAACGCATAAAAGATGAAAAAATAGAAGGAGTTATTTTTCTTTCAGGTGATATACATTATACCGAAATGACTAAACTTGATAGACCGGGCGATTACCCACTGTATGAACTTACCTCATCGTCGTTGACATCAACAAGCAAGGCGGAGCCCATGAAGAATCCATTGAGAGTTGACGGAACACTTTTAATGGGCCATTCATTTGCCACTATAGATTTTATTGGGGAGCCCACCGAAAGAAAAATGCTGATTACAATTTTTGATGATAAAGGCATTAAAATATGGGACAAAATAATCAGCAGGTCAGATCTATCTCTTTTAAATAAAAAGTAAAATTTACATAATTGTCATCTATTTATTATAAACAGTCTGAGCAAGAGTCGCACCCGAAAAACGCTAAAAATCTTGTTTAGTAAGGGTTGACCGACTCTTAAGATAATACCTGTAAAACATAAAACCCCACTCAATAAGAGCGGGGTTTTATAAAAAATTATTATTAGCTGTTTACTTTATTGTAAAAAAGAACGGCTGATTAAAACACTACTCTTTAACCAAATGGAAACAGGCTTCGTTTCCTTCTGCCCTTACCCTAACTAGATATATGCCTGCCGCTGCATTAAGCTTAAACCCAAAATTAGGTTCATCTATTTTACTTTCTTTAAATACTAATTGACCATAAGCATTATATACTTCTACGGTAGCATTGGTTATCTCACCTAAACTAATGTTTACATCACCCCTACTTGGGTTAGGATATATGCTTATCATATCCTTAAATATGAACTCATTTATTCCCACGCTGGTAATCGCTACACAAGCTGAAGTATCGGTACAGCCATTTTCTGTTACAATAACTGCGTAATTACCATTGGCGGTTGCTGCAAAATTCTGGTTTGTGTCTCCTGCTATGGGTTGGTTGCCATTATTACAGTCTATCCATTGGTATTTTGCTCCAGCTGCATCGGCACGTAAAGTGGCGTTTGATACTACGGTTACTGCATTGTTTACGGTGCTAATGGTTAGGTTTATAGTTATTATAGAATCACAACTATTGGTATTGGGTATCGTATCGGTATAAGTGTTAGATACTGTCCAAACTTTACCGCTGGGAGAAGTATAGCTGCCACAAGCTGTGGGTGATATACTGCTTGTAGTAGCTTGGTTTACTGTAAGGTTAATAGTAATTACAGAGTCACAATTAATAGAATTGGGTATCGTATCGGTATAGGTGTTAGATACCGTCCATACTTTGCCGCTGGGAGAAGTATAGCTGCCGCAAACAGCGGGTGATATAGTGCTTGTGGTAGGCTGAATGGCAGTAGCCACAACTTCAACCCTTGCAGTAGAACAATTACCATTAGTAGCTTGTACCCAGAAACTTGTATTGCTGCTGATTGGCGGAGTTAAAAAATTGGCTCCTCTTCCCGCAATTACATTGCCTGTTTGTGTTGTGTACCAGTCTAATAGTTTTGCATTACTGGTAGCGGTTAGGGTGGTTTTCCTGTTTGCACAAGCAGTAGCACCAGAGGTATTATTTATAACGGGTGCGCTATTGTCGATATAATTAAGAGTAGGGTATCCCAATCCGCTTAAACAACCAGAAGTAATAAGCTGCCAAACATCATCCGTTCCGTTTGTGCTTTCTCCCGAAAAGTCCCAACCTGCGTTGATAAAAGTACTAAGAGTTTGCAGTTCTGTAGTGGTTTTGGGGGTTGCTTCCTCGCTGGGAAAGCTAGCTCCGCTTCCTACACTGACATTTTGAGTAGATGATTGCACATCCCAAAAACTGTTAGTTACCGTCATAGTATTTACCATATAACCAACAAAGCCCCCTAAGGTTGAGCTTCCTGTAACTTTACCGGTGGCATAACAGTTTTCTATCTTTAAAAGATCAGCAGCACCAATTAACCCTCCTGCTTGGTTGTTACCTGCTACATTGCCTGTGGCATAACAGTTTTTAAGTGTACCACTGTTTGCTGAACCGAAAAATTGTCCCAATAAACCGCCACTATTATATTCCGCACATACTATATCAGCGGATGAAAATGAATTGGTTACAGAGCCGCGTAATTGTGTGCCTACCAAGCCGCCGGCATTATTTTCGACTGACACAATTTTTCCGGTTACATAGCAATCTGAAATAACTGTTGTATCCTTGCCCGCACCCAATAAGCCAGCAACATCAGACCTGCCGTAAATTAAACAATGGGTTACTCCTAAGTTTTTTATGGTTGCTTTTTGACCCCAACTAAACAATCCTATCTTGTTGTCCGTTAATATATAAATTTTTAACCCGTCAACTATATTACCATTGCCATCGTAGCTTCCGGTAAAAGTGCTTCCAAGAGCAATGGGAATAAAACCCTTTCCGTTGTTGTAGAAGTCGCCGTTGGTTTCAAAGTCAGAGGAGTCAAACAATATATTAGCTGTTTGAATAAAGTGCTTGCTCCATTCGCTGGAGTTTTCGCTTAAATATTTTAAGTCGTATTTGGTGGCTATTTTGAAAGGGTCGTTTAAAGTACCCGATCCGCCTGAATAGTTCTGTGCACTGAGGCCACAATACATTAGTAAAGTTAGCGTAAGTAAAATGTGTTTCATAATCTTAAATCAACTCTTAGGTTTGTTAATATGCATTAAAGTTAATGCTCTGTTAACATACAAGATTAAAACATTAGAGTTTTAGAAGAAAGCCCGATAAGACATTTTGTGTTATACGTCTATCACTATTTGCTTTGTGAAAACGATAGCAAACTTGCTTTAGGCTTCATGCCCAACCAATTTGGCAATGCTTTAAACTATAGTTTCGGATGAATCATAGATTATGAAATATTCTCAAAAATGAAAAGTAGCGGTTATATACAAAACTGTTGTGCTACAAATGTGCTTATGTTCTAAAATCTGAAAAAAAACCTGCTATGCAAGGGGTTTAAGGGTTTTTCAGCCTGAACAAGCAGATTATCGAACCTATTATTGGGATTTTTAGAGAAAATAGAACGCTTTATTACACTCATCCATATACACTGATAACCCTGCCACTGCAAACCGGATTAAAAAAGTTACGGGCTCATCGTCCTATTTTTGCAATAATCGACACAAAATGAGTGAATTATGTAACTTATGGATTTTGTTATGTAACAATTGCTAAAATCTACAGATTAACCTTTGTATACCGCTAAAAACTCTTTTACCGGTAGAAAACAAAATATGCAAATAAACAAAATATGGACTATTTCAATTGCAGCCTTCCTTATACTGGCTGGCGGATGTAAAAAAGATAAGTTCACAGAAATTACAGGGGTTTGCCCATTGGTAACATCTACCAACCCTACTGATTTGGCAACCAATGTACCCAATACGCAAATAATAACTGCCTCATTTAATGAAGCAATGAAGTCAGAATCTATCAATTCTTCCTCATTTACAATAAGTGGCTCATCACAAATTTCAGGTACAATATCGTATGATGAAACCAATGCTACTGCAAGTTTTGCCCCTAATGTAAAACTTGCTCCAAACACTACTTATACTGCAAAAATATCTGCATCAGTAAGAGATTTGATGGGTAGTGCCTTGCAAGCCGACTATGTTTGGTCATTCAGCACCGGCGATAGTTTAATGCCAATGGTTATCGCAACAGACCCGGCTAACAATGCTGTGGGAGTGCCACTAAACAAAACAATTACTGCAACTTTTAATATGCCAATGGATTCATCAACCATTGATGATACCACCTTTATTGTTAGAAATGGAGCGACAGCAATAGCGGGTTCTGTTTCTTATAACGGCGTAACTGCATCATTTAAACCAATTAGTCAGCTTGCTGCAAATACCGTTTATACAGCTACTATTACTAACAGCGCAAAAAACAAAGCGGGTACAGCAATGGCAGCCAATCATGTTTGGACGTTTACTACAGGAACAACCGTGGCACCAACCGTTACCTCTACCGACCCGGCAGATAACGCCACCGGAGTATTTATTAACAAAGTAATCCAGGCTAACTTCAGTATGCCTATGGATGCTGCCACTGTAAATAATGCAACTTTCATGCTAAAACAAGGCGCTAACCCTATTACCGGAACCGTTACGTACAATGGCACAACGGCATCTTTTACACCATCGGTAAACCTTGCACTTGGAGGAACTTATACAGCCACAATAACCACAGGGACAAAGAATCCTTCGGGCACACCGCTTGCCAATGAATACGAATGGACATTTACAACGGGTAATGTTGTTGCTCCTATCGTAAACTCTACTGACCCTGCCAACAACGCCACAGGGGTTACGGTTAACAAAACTATCTCAGCCACATTTAATATGGCCATGGATGCGTTAACTATCAATTCAACTACGTTTACATTAAAACAAGGCACTACAAACATTGCCGGTTTGGTGTCTTACTCAGGCTCAACTGCGACATTCAATCCAACATCTAATCTTTCTTCGGGCAGTACCTATACGGCAACTATTACCACCGGAGCTAAAAACACAACAGGCACGCCATTGGCAAACGACTATGTATGGAGCTTTACTACTCAAAATCCGGCCGGCCCGGGAGTTGTTAATCTTAAATCGGTAGAGCCGTTTGGTATTATGGCTGGTGTAGGTGTAAGTAATAATGCAGGGTTTAGCATAATTAACGACATGGATGTAGGCATTAGTCCGGGTATTCGTTCATCCGTTACAGGATTTCCCCCCGGAATTGTTGTAAACGGAGCTATATATGCTTCTGACGATGCCAACCCACCGGGTATAGCTGCAACACTTACACAAGCTAAACAAGACCTAACCGATGCTTATCTTTTTGCTGAAGGAGCAACCACGCCCGCCCCGGCAATAGTATCAGGAGATATAGGCGGGACAACGCTTGCCCCGGGCATTTACAAGTCAACCTCTACGCTTTTAATACAATCAGGCGATTTGACTCTTGACGCACAAGGCGATCCTAATGCAACATGGATTTTCCAAGTGGCATCAGGATTTACTACAGTTGGAGGCGCAGGAGGTAATGTTATACTGACTGGCGGCGCGCAAGCAAAAAATATATTTTGGCAAACGGGCAGTTCTGCTACTATTGGAGATTTTACAGTATTTCAAGGCACTATACTTGCCTTAACTTCAATAGCCATGAACTCCGGCGCAACGGCCAATGGTCGTATGCTTGTTCAAAACGGCTCGGTAGTGCTTACTAACACGAATATTATCAATAAGCCTTAATTATTAAAACTATGATTACAAACTATAATAAACAGTCAATACTAATGTACCCTTCATATATTCTGAAAGCCCTTACATTAGGATTGCTGATGGTGATGTTGATTCAAACCCCGCTGAGGGGGCAAGAGATTGCCAAGTATACCAAACCATCGTGGTGGTTTGGAGCAGCAGCCGGTGTTAATTTTAATTTTTACAGTGGAAATACCCAAAAACTGAATGCCGATTTAACCGTACCAAAGGCTTTTGGCAACGGCAACGGAGCTGGTTTATTCGTGGCACCGTTGATAGAATACACTCCTGCAAACTCAAACTTTGGCGGAATGTTTCAAATAGGTTATGACAGCCGCTATGGAAAGTTTAAACAGATAACAACGCCGTGCAACTGCCCTGCTGATTTAACCTCTAAACTTAGCTATATAACTGTTGAACCAAGCCTGCGCTTTGCACCGTTTAAAAAACACTTTTACATTTTTGGCGGTCCAAGACTGGCTTTCAACTTAGCAAAATCATTCACCTACAAGCAAGGCACTAATCCAAACTATCCCGGTCAGGCAGAAAACCCCGACATGAAGGGTGATTTGAGCGATGTGAACTCAATGCTGCTTTCTATGCAGATTGGCGCGGGATATGATATACCATTGAACTCACAAAACCAAAAGACCCAGTACGTGCTGGCTCCGTTTGTTTCTTTCCAGCCATCATTTGGGCAGGCACCACGCTCTATAGAAACCTGGAATGTTGAGACAATTAGGGCAGGCATTGCATTTAAAATAGGTTGCGGGCGCAAGATAAATCCGGTACAGGCAACAACACCATCTCCGGTTATTGCACAAACCGCAAGGCTTACAGTAAACTCGCCCAAAAATGCGCCCCTTGAACGCAGGGTAAGAGAAACATTCCCGTTGCGCAACTATGTATACTTTGATAAAGGTTCTACCGAAATCTCAGACCGCTATGTTTTGCTAAAAAAGAAAGAAGTAAAGGATTTTAATGAAGACCAACTTGAGGTATTCATACCGAAAAGACCTTCAGGTCGCTCAGAAAGGCAGATGATTGTATATTACAATGTGCTGAATATTGTAGGCAACCGTATGCAGAAAAACCCTTCATCAACTATTGCACTGGTCGGCTCATCTGAACTTGGGCAACAGGATGGTAAAGATATGGCAGAGGCAGTGAAGAAATACCTTGTTGATATTTTCGATATTAATCCATCAAGAATTACTACTGAAGGACGTGACAAGCCAAAAATCCCTTCAACACAGCCGGGAGCAACACAAGAGCTTGAATTGCTTGAAGAAGGAGACCGTCGTGTTTCTATAGAAAGCTCTTCTCCTGAGATGCTTATGGAGTTTCAGAGTGGACCCGATGCACCTTTGAAACCTGTAGAAATACTACCACTTACCGATGCGCCGGTTAGCAGCTATGTTTCTTTTGATGTTGCTGGCAATAACGAGCCATATAAATCGTGGTCGCTTGAAGTAACGGACGAAAAAGGAAAAGTTCAGAATTTTGGCCCATACACTCAGCAAAAAGTAAACCTACCGGGTAAGTCAATATTAGGCACACGTGCCGAAGGTGATTATAAGATAGTCCTGATAGGCAAAACTGAAAGCGGAAAAACGCTGACTAAAGACACCACTGTGCATATAGTGCTTTGGACCCCTCCTAAAAATGAGGAGGGTATGCGCTACAGTGTGATTTTTGAGTTTAATGATGCAAAAGCTATCACCCTTTATGAAAAATACCTTACTGAAATAGTAACCCCAAAAATAACAAAGGGAGGGAGAGTTATAATACAAGGATACTCTGATATTATTGGCGATAATGAATATAATAAAAAATTATCTCTTGCTCGTGCAAACGAAGTGAAGGATATAATTGAGAAAAGCCTGGCAAAGGCAGGGCGAACCGATGTTACGTTTGAGGTGCAGGGATACGGTGAAGACGAAAGCAAAGCACTGTTTGAAAACAAGTATCCTGAAGAACGATCATACAACCGTACTGTAGTGATTGATATTCTTGCCAAATAGAATTTAGCTTCAGTAAAAAAACAAGGTAAAATGCCTGCTTAAACAAGCAGGCATTTTTATTGTAATACCAATTCAAAAAAAGGTCTTCTATTGCTATGTAATAGTACAGTCGGGGGCCAGCAAACTAATGAGCCGAATTACATAAAGCTCAAAAAAGCAGACTCTAAATGTTTGTGCTTGTGTTATAGAAAAATAATGTGCTTACTTTTCCTTTATTATCAAGTGAATTATTGCTTACACAACCTAAGTAGAATTACACCTGCGAAGGCAGTTTACCCAGTTCTTTTTGAAATTTGGCAGAAAACTTACTTGCATTCTCGTACCCCAAAAAAGTGGATACCTCTTTAACAGAGTATTTTTTTTGCAAAAGAAGTTCGTGTGCAGCCTTCATTTGCCTGGAGCTAAAGTATTGATAAAGTGTTGTGCTGTGCATACTCTTAAAATCATTCTTTAGCTTGGTGGGCGAGATTCCCACTTTGCGTGCGACTTTTTCTATACCCGGAAAATCACCGAACAATTTATCATTTAAAAATTGTTCAGCCCGTTGAATGTTTTTCCGATCCGTGTCATTCAGTTCGTAATGGTTATCTGAAATGATTTCAGCATCCATTTTCCCTATAAAATTACGGAATACAGTATAAGCAGTTTGTTTAATTGACTCTTGATTGGTGTTTACGCTGTCTATTGCCAACTCTATCATTTGTTCCCATAACTGCTCATAGACCGATTCCGTTTCGTCCAATACCATATAGGTATTAGCAGAGCTAAAGAAAGAGGCCAGCTTAGGATTATCAAAAACCGGGTTAGCTTCTTTTTGCTTGCGAAGCCACTGGTCAGTAAAGAAAAGTGTGACATTCCGCTCTTCTGAGTTTTTGAAGTGATACTCTGTTAGGGAGTGCCCGGCTTTGAACATAGACCAAGTTTTGTCCTTCATAACCATACCGTTTACCAATGATTTACTTACCACCTTAGTTGATTTGAAGTGAATATTGAGGAAGTGATACTCCAACGGTAGTTCTTTATCGTACAGATTTCGCATTAACACATTTTTTTTAAAATGTAATTCGGATACTATTATCCAAAATCCTTCTTCGGGGTTGGAATAATACATACCGGCTCGTAAAAAGATAGTGTTAGTAGTTAAGCGTTTTTTTTCTCTATCATGCTTGCAAAAAGGCATCTGGTCAAAACTATCTATCATAGTCTCAGGAGAGTGGAACAAATTAGCTAGGTGATAGCTGCCTTTCTTATAGGTCACCTTAAAACGCTGAAATTTTTTTAACCAGCCTGAAATGATATGGGAGAAGTTGGTTTCCAATTTTTTTTCTGTGAAAATAAGCTAAATACAGGTTTTTTTACATTTAAAATGTCTTTTTGGAGTATTGCATTATGGAAGACATTCGCTTTAATTTGTGCCAATTTTTTCAAATAAATTATTCTATGCTAAAAACACTTTTTTCAATTATAGCACTGGTCTCGTGCAGTTTTGTTTTCGGGCAGCAAGTGAGCGGTGGCCACCATCATTCCCTTGCTTTATGTCCCGACGGAACCCTAAAGGCGTTTGGTGATAATTCGGCCGGTCAATTGGGTATCGGTAACCATTTAAGAAAAATATTGCCGGAGCCGGTTCCAAATTTTACCGATATTACTGCAATTGAATGCGGTCAATTTTTTAATCTTTATTTAAAAAATGACGGTACAGTATGGGGTTGTGGTAGTGTTTTTTATGGACAACTGGGAATTGACAATCTCACCCCCCCCAATGAGCCGGTTATGATAAATGGTTTGACCGGAATTATTGCTATTGCTGCCGGAGAAAATCATTCATTGTTTTTGAAAAATGACAGCACAGTTTGGGCTTGCGGAATAAATAATACAGGGCAATTGGGAATTGGCAACTATATTAACCAAAAGGTTCCCGCACAAATACCCAATCTTACAGGTGTTAAAGCAATAGTAGCAGGAGTACACAGTTCTTTTTTTATAAAAAATGACGGCACAGTTTGGGCCTGCGGAAAAAATCATATCGAGGATACTGAACGTCCCACACCTGAACTTCTTAGCGGTTTAAACGGCGTTATAGCAATATCTTCCGGGGATTGGTCCACATTATTTCTGAAAAACGACAGTACAGTTTGGTACTGGGGTGAGAATACGTGTGGACAAGCCGGGATTGGTAAAGCAGGGTTAGTTATTTCTCCAACCCAAGTACCCAATTTAAATGGAGTAAAAGCTATTTCTACTAGAGATAAACATTGCTTGTTTTTGAAAAATGACGGCACAGTTTGGGCTTGTGGAAATAATATATATGGAGAATTGGGAATAGGAAACAATGTAAGCCAATTTATTCCGGTACAGGTAAAAAACCTAACCGGTATTACTTCTATTTTTGCCGGATCTATCTATTCTTTGTTTGTGAAGAATAACAGCAGTATATGGGCTTGTGGCTATAACAAAAATGGGCAATTGGGCTTAGGTAACAAAATTAATCAAACAGAACCCCAGTATATTGGAGAAATTTGCGCCCCTCCTGACCCACCCACTGTTGACATGAGTAATTTTCCTACAAGTGTTTGTTTGGGAAGCAATCTTAATGTAACACCCAATATCAGTGGTTCAAATCCCGTGTTTACGGTTCATGTAGATAACAGTATACAGGTAAATAACCCCAAAGCAATTACTAAAAACTCTAATGCAGTTTTTGTATTAAATGATAATGACGCCATTGCACGTTATGGTTTTGATGGTAAACTTACTTCATGCTACCCCAATCTAAACATTTCAGGTATTAAGGCTTTTGCGGCAGATGATAATAGTAATGTTTACCTTTTTAACGGGGATGGTAAAATTTATAAATGCGATAGCACCGGAACACTGCTAAATACCCAATCTGTATTATGGCAAAGTACCACTGCCAATCAACTTGTTTTTACTACACCTGTAGACCCTACTTCGTATCCCGAAAACCTATTTTTAATTGATGCGCAGCGAAGTTCAGGAAATTTGATTACCGGTATAAATACTTTTGATAACGATCTGTTCTCTAATTCTAACTTATATCCCTCCTACCCTGAACCGCCGGCTACTTCAATGAGCATAGATAATTTTTATGGAAATAAACGGGCACTTTTGGCAAACCCAACAAATAGCACGTTACACTCAAGAATCTTGTATCCTCCTTCAGGAATCACGCCGGATTATAAAAACGAGTATCTGGTGGATTCTGCCGCTACCGCAGGAATGGCTTTAGATTTCATCAGCGCTGATACCTTGTTCAGTTTCTTTACAGTTAGTTCATCAACTACGGGCGTGATTGGTACGGGCCAGAGTTATCTTAACTCAGATGGCTCCCCAACAAATTATATTGATACCTCACTTACATCTACTATAAAACCGGTAACCCCTGTAGGAATTATAACAACTCCTTTTGGCAGTGCTTATCAGTTTTGGGTGGCAGACAGAGGACAAAACAGGATTCTGAGGGTGTTTGGAGCGAGCTATCAAATTACGCCCAAGTTGCCGGAAGGGTTATGGTACAATTCTACCACCGGACAAATTGAAGGTACTCCTGTAAAAGCAACTGCGCCGCAAACCTACCAAGTGAAAATAACTACTCCCTATGGAACGGATTCAACCCTGTTTACTTTTGGAGTAACTAATCCTACCGGACTAAAAAATGCAGCCGGTTCAGGTGCTTCTGAAGGGGAACAAAAAGATGGGTTAACCATTAAATACTATGACGCCAACAACTGCGAGAAACTTATTGACATTGCCGACAGCTTGGGGGGAACCTCACCGGGCTATACTAAGATTTCGCAAACCGTTTACCCTGTGGTTAGTGTTATTGCCAACGATAAATTAATCAGAAGAGCCACCCAAATTAATGCCGATAATATTGATACCCTGAAAGTGGAAGTTACCTTCTACTATACGTTTGATGATATTGAGCTGTATAAACAAAGTACAGGCTCATCCATCTCAAACGATACCGTAGCGGGAACTATGCAAATGGCGGTGCTGCAAATGCACGAACTGCCCAACGGAGGAAGAGAGCCTATTATCCACAGTCCGATTACCGCAAAATGGATAAGTGCCGATAAAAATTGGAAGGCAGTAGTACCGGTAACAAAATTCAGTGAATTTTATGCGGGCGACACAACCACTATTCAAAACTTTGATTGTACCAATGACAGCTCGATTAGCTTAACGGTAAGCAATAATTTTTATGTATGGAATTATGATACTTTGTTTACTTCAAAAGTTTACATCGATACTTTAGTTAATGCAACAGGGTGCGATAGTGTTGTAACCTTAGATTTAACCCTTAAACCAAATGGTATAAGTGAGTACAACCTTGCTTCGGGTATTTTGGTGTATCCAAACCCAAGCAACGGCACATTTAATATCCGGTTTGAAAATAATGACGACCAAATCAGGTCAATTCGGGTAACTAATCTAATGGGACAACAGGTGTATCAAACCACGCTTACCTCCAGTTCAGCTATTGATTTAAGTAACCAAAGTAATGGCGTTTATTTTATCTCCATCGAGGCAAAGGACGGCCTACCGATTGTGTTCAGGGTGATAAAAATGTAACCCGCCAACCGACATTAAAAAAGGGCTGAAACATTGATTGTTTCAGCCCTTTTTTGTTGTGGTTAATAGTCACAAGTAGTAGCAGCCGTTTAATACATTACACTGAATAATGCACCTAAAAGAAAAAACCCTTCTCGGTTAAGAAAAGGGGTTTAAAATTTAGTAGCGGGGAGCATTTCATTATCGAACTATTTGCAGATTTTTCTAAGCAAGTTGTGTGGTTTAAGTGCTCCTTAGCCAATATCCACACCCAGGACAATCAAATATATAGCGGTTATTTCACCTGCCTTTTCAGCAATTGTGCATTTATGGCCACTATTACAGTGCTCAGGCTCATTAATACAGCACCGATTGCCGGACTCAGCATTATTCCGTAAGAATACAAAACCCCGGCAGCAAGTGGTATTGAAACTGCATTGTAGGCGGTTGCCCATAAAAGATTTTGCACCATTTTTTTGTAGGTGGCCTTTCCAAACAGAATGAGATTTAGTATGTCATTCGGGTTGCTATTTACCAATATAATATCAGCGGTTTCAGCAGCTACATCAGTGCCGCTGCCCACCGCTATACCCACATCTGCCTGTGCAAGCGCCGGAGCATCGTTCACGCCATCACCCGTCATGGCAACATATTCTCCTTTTGATTGCAGTTCTTTTAGAATTTCGACCTTTTGATGGGGAAGGACTTCAGCATAATAGCCATCAAGATTTAGTTGCCTGCTTACTGCCGCCGCCACCGTTTTGTTATCCCCGGTGGCCATTATGGTTTTAATACCGTTATCCTTAAATTTTTTTATGGCTTCAAAAGATTCAGGCCGGATTTCATCGGCAAGGGCAATAAACCCTGCTAATACCTTATTTATTATTACAAACACAACTGTTTCAGCGGCATTGGGATATGCCCCATCCGGAATTGAAATATTGTTTTCTTTTAGGTATCCGGGGCTAACAACCTGCACTTCATTTCCTTCCACTTCTGCTTTCACACCTTTACCGGTTATTGCAGTAAAATTAGAAATATCTGGAATTTTTAAGTCCAGCTGTTTTGCTTTATCTACTATACCTGCTGCTATCGGATGTTCTGACTCCCGCTCAAGCGCTGATGCAATGCCAAGAATTACCTCCCTGTTAAATTTGTCTGTAAGGCTTTCATACCGCGTTACACCAAATCTGCCTTCTGTGAGGGTACCTGTTTTATCAAAAACAATCGTGGTAATTTTTCTTGAATATTCAAATGCGGTGCGGTTGCGAATAAGTAACCCTTTTTGAGCAGAAATAGCAGTTGAGATGGCTACTACCAAAGGAACTGCAAGCCCCAGCGCATGAGGGCACGAAATAACCATTACCGTAACCATACGCTCAAGTGCAAATGCAAATTCTTTTCCTGCGGCAAGCCATACAAACAGGGTGATGAAACCCGCAGCAAGGGCAATATAGGTTAACCACCGGGCTGCACGGTTACTCAGGTTCTGCATTTTTGATTTTGCATTCTGGGCTTCCCGCACCATTGCTATTACTTTATTCAGGTAGCTATCCTGCCCGGTATGCAGGATTTTCACTTTTAAAGAGCCATTGCCATTAACAGAACCTCCGATAACTTTCTGCTCTTTTGTTTTTTTAACAGGTTTTGATTCCCCGGTAAGCATGGATTCATTCAGGTAGCTTTCTCCATCTGTAATTATTCCATCTGCCGGAACTTTTTCTCCCGGTTTAATAAGTACTACATCACCAATAGTTAATTCTTCTAATTTTATATCCATGATATGTTCGTCATGAACTTTATGAACCACAGAAGGCATCAGGCTCACAAGCAGCTCAAGTGAGCGGGATGCACCCAGTATGGATTTCATTTCAATCCAGTGGCCAAGCAGCATAATATCAATAAGCGTAGCGAGTTCCCAGAAAAAATCCATTCCTTTCAATCCAAAAACTATTGCTGCGCTATACAGGTAAGCTACCGTAATAGCCATACCTATCAGCGTCATCATACCCGGATTTTTTTCGGCAACTTCATCGCGAAGCCCCTTCAGAAAGGGCCAGCCTCCATAAAAAAACACAACCGAAGAGCCTGCAAACAATACATACTTATCTCCCAGGAATGAAAAATGAAATCCAAAAAACAGTTGTATCATTTCAGAAAGCACCAGCACAGGAACTGTGATAAGCAGCGAAACCCAGAATCGCTTTTTAAAATCATTAATCATCATTAAATGATGGTCGTGTCCCTGATGACCGTGGGATGGGTTATGCCCCGAACTTTGGCTATGGGCCTGATGTGCAGGCTGGTTGTGGGTATCGTGATTATGTTCCATAATTAATGCTGGTGTTTAATGGCATTCCCTTTCTTTAAAATAAATTCGCTGTTTAAGAGGTATACGCCCGAAACCACTATAATTTCTCCCTCTTTTATACCTTCTGTAATTTCCACTTCATGTTTGTTTTCAATTCCGGTTTGCACCATACGGAGCTCAAACATACCGGGCTGTATCTGTACCCATATGGTCCTCATTTTTTCAGATAAAATGGCTGATTTAGGAACGGTAAGTGTTTTTACTTCGCTTTGTTTTACCTGTACATATCCCATCATCTCCGGTTTTAATTTTTCTTTTGGGTTATTAATACGGATATGTACAAGGTTTATTTTACTGTTTTGTTGTATCGAAGGATTATAGAATACTATTTCGCCAGTGTATTCCTCATTCGGAAATGCTTCAAATGCTACAGATATTTGTGGTGAATTTTTTACCAATAAATATTCGTCCTGGTAAAATTGAGCTTCTACCCATACTGTTTCCAGGCCCGAAACTTCTGCCAGTATATCCCCTTCATTCACATATTGCCCTTCGCGAACCTTTAGTTGAGTAATATAGCCACTCACAGGGCTGTAAAATGTAATAAAAGGGGATACCTCATTACTTTTTTCTAGTGTAAGTATTTGCGTATCAGTAAGGCCCCATAACACTAGTTTCTGCCTTGCTGCCTCAATAAATTCATTTATTCGTTTTTCCTGCGTACCAAATTTCTCCCTGTTTTTAAGCGTATTTAAATAATCGTTTTCATCTGCCAATAGCTGTTCGCTGTATAACTGTATGAGCGGCACACCTTTTTCAATTTTCTCACCGGGATTACGGATAAATAATTTCTCAATCCTGCCAGCGGCTCTGGCCGAAATAGTATTTATTTCAGTTTCATCAGGCACAACCGTTCCGGTAACCGTATTATACAAAGCCATTGTTTTTATGCGCGCCGTATCTGTTTTAATATTTGCCAGCCGCTGTTGGTATTCGTTTATATGAAGCATATTTTCATGATTGCCTGCTTCATCAGCAATGCCTGACCCATTGCTTTTCTTTACCAGGTCCATCCCGCATACCGGGCAAACCCCTGGTCTGTCTGAAGTTACCGAAGAGTGCATGGGGCAGGTGTAATAATCCTCGTTTTCAGTGCCATGTCCCTCGTGCCCGTTTTTATCCTTGCAAGTAATAAGCAGGGTAAGACACAAAAAATAACCCAGAATTTTTTTAATGTATTTATAATCTTCCCCTT